>NZ_JBVHPY010000008.1:302027-314473 GCF_055567695.1 Streptomyces sp. NPDC026417 | reverse complement strand
CGGGGTATCAACATATCTGGCGTTGATTTTTGGCACGCTGTTGAGTTCTCAAGGAACGGACGCTTCCTTTGTACTCACCCTCTCGGGCTTTCCTCCGGGCGCTTCCCTTCGGTCTTGCGTTTCCGACTCTATCAGACCGTTTCCGGTTCCGATTTCCTCGGTGCTTTCCAGGTTCCCGCTCTCGCGTTTCCCTTTCCGGCGGTTCCGACTCTATCAGATCCTTTCGGGCCTGATTCCCAGTCAGCGGGGCTTGTCTTCCGGGCTTTTGGGCCGTTCCGACGAGTGAGACTTTAGCGGAATCTCGGCTCCCGAGCTAATCGGGTCGGCGTCCTTTCGAACGCGGATTCCTCATTTCGCAAACGCGCATGGAAACGACGCGACGACTGATCGTCGTTCGTTGAGTGCTTGTTGCGGAATGGCTGTCCGGGGACCGACCGGAGTCGGCGCTCACGTCGGACAGCCCGGAGAACATTACGTAGGGGGCAGGGGCGTGTCAACTCCGCTCCTGAGGGGGCTTCCGAGGCGTACGCTCGGAGCCATGACTACGCATGCGTGCACCCAGCAGTGGTGGGCCGCCTGAGGGCGGCCGTGCTCACGTATGTACCCAACGGCCGCCGCCTCGGCGGCCGTTTCTGTGTCTCCTCCGGGAGGACCGGCCGACGGGCGCGGCGGTCTCGACCAGGAGGTGGAGAGATGACGCGGATCTTCAGCGGGGTCAAGCCGACCGGGCATCTGACGCTGGGCAACTACCTGGGAGCCGTTCGGCGCTGGGCCGGGACCGACCAGCACCGGGCCGACGCCCTGTTCTGCATCGTGGACCTGCACGCGCTGACCGTGGACCACGATCCGGCGCGGGTGCGCAGACTCAGCAGGCAGGCGGCGACACTGCTGCTGGCTTCGGGGCTGGATCCGGAGCTGTGCACCGTCTTCGTACAGAGTCATGTGGACGAGCACACGCGGCTGTCGTATCTGCTGGAGTGCGTCGCCACCGACGGTGAGATGCGGCGGATGATCCAGTACAAGGAGAAGGCCGCACGGGAGCGGGCGCGGGGCGGGAGTGTGCGGCTGTCGCTGCTGACGTATCCCGTGCTGATGGCGGCGGACATCCTGGCGTACGGGACGGACGAGGTGCCGGTCGGGGACGACCAGACCCAGCACGTCGAGCTCACGCGGGACCTGGCGGTGCGCTTCAACCAGCGGTACGGGCACACGTTCGTCGTCCCGCGGGCCACGCGTCCGCCGGTCGCCGCGCGGGTGATGAACCTGCAGGAGCCGGCGTCGAAGATGGGGAAGAGCGACGACGTCGGACCCGGGGTCGTCTATCTGCTCGACGAGCCGGAGGCCGTACGCAGGAAGGTCATGCGGGCCGTGACGGACAGCGGCCAGGACGTCGCGTACGACCGGGAGAAACGGCCCGGGGTCTCGAACCTGCTGGAGATCCTCGCCGCCTGCACGGGCGGGCGGCCGGAGGAGCTGAGCGGTGCGTACACGTCGTACGGGGCTCTGAAGAAGGACACCGCCGAGGCCGTGGTGGAGGTGCTCGCGCCCGTGCAGGCGGCGCACCAGGAGTTGTGCGCCGACCCCTCCTATGTGGAGGAGGTGCTGCGGCGGGGTGCCGAGCGGGCGAGGGACCTGGCGCGGCCCCGGGTGGACGCGGCGTACCGGGCGATCGGGCTGCTGCCGGCGAGCGACCCGGCATGATCGCGTAGGTGGCCGTACGGCGGGCCGGTGCTCCACGGGCCGGGGGTGGCGTGCCCCCGGCCCGTGGATCCGTGGGTCAGCTGCTGCCGGAGGCCAGGGCGCGGCTGCGGTCGCGGGCCGCTTCCAGGGCGGCGATGAGGGCCGCGCGGACGCCGTGGTTCTCCAGCTCGCGGATGGCGTTGATGGTGGTGCCCGCGGGGGACGTGACGTTCTCGCGGAGCTTGACCGGGTGTTCGCCGCTGTCACGGAGCATCACGGCGGCGCCGATCGCGGACTGGACGATCAGGTCGTGGGCCTTGTCGCGGGGCAGGCCGAGCAGGATGCCCGCGTCCGTCATGGCCTCGACGAGGTAGAAGAAGTACGCCGGTCCGGAGCCGGAGAGCGCGGTGCAGGCGTCCTGCTGGGACTCGGGGACGCGGAGGGTCTTGCCGACGGCGCCGAAGATCTCCTCGGCGTGGGCCACGTGTTCGGCGGTGGCGTGGCTGCCGGCGGAGATGACGGACATCGCCTCGTCGACGAGCGCGGGGGTGTTCGTCATGACGCGGACCACGGGGGTGCCGCGGGTGAGCCGCTCCTCGAAGAAGGAGGTCGGGATGCCCGCGGCGCCGCTGATGACGAGGCGGTCGGCGGGGACGTGCGGGGCGAGCTCGTCGAGGAGGGCGCCCATGTCCTGCGGCTTGACCGTGAGGATCAGGGTGTCCGCGGTCTTGGCGGCTTCGACGTTGCCGACCGGGGTGACCCCGTGGCGCTGCCGGAGTTCCTCGGCGCGCTCGGGGCGGCGGGCGGTGACCAGGAGGTCGGCCGGGGCCCAGCCGGCCCGGATCATGCCGCTGAGCAGGGCCTCGCCGATCTTGCCGGTGCCGAGGACTGCGACTTTCTGGCTCATGTGCGGGTGCCCTCCCGAGGGTGCGTCGTCCGGGTTGTCCATCCTCGCACCCGGGGTGCCGGGAGGGCCGCGGTGTCCGTTGGGCGGGACGGCGGCCGTCCGGCCGGCACCCTCAGGCCGTACGCCTGCGCAGCGTGGCCGCGCCCAGGGCCAGCACCAGGAGGGCGCAGCCCGCGACGATCAGTGAGTCCCGGACGAAGGCGGCCGTCATGTCGGTGTGCTTGAGGACCTCGTTCATGCCGTCGACCGCGTAGGACATGGGGAGGACGTCGGAGACGGCCTCCAGGGCGGGGTGCATGTCGGAGCGCGGGGTGAACAGGCCGCAGAGGAGGAGCTGGGGGAAGATCACGGCCGGCATGAACTGGACGGCCTGGAACTCCGAGGCGGCGAAGGCCGAGACGAAGAGGCCGAGGGCGGTGCCGAGCAGCGCGTCGAGCAGGGCGACCAGCAGCAGGAGCCAGGGCGATCCGGTGACGTCCAGTCCGAGGATCCAGACGGCGAGCGCGGTGGCGAGCGCGGACTGGACGATGGCGAGGGCGCCGAAGGCGAGGGCGTAGCCGGCGATGAGGTCGCCCTTGCCCAGCGGCATGGCGAGGAGGCGTTCGAGGGTGCCGGAGGTGCGTTCGCGCAGGGTGGCGATGGAGGTGACGAGGAACATCGTGATGAGCGGGAAGATCCCGAGCAGCGAGGCTCCGATGGAGTCGAAGGTGCGCGGGCTGGCGTCGAAGACGTAGCGGAGCAGCAGGAGCATCAGGCACGGGATGAGGATCATCAGCGCGATGGTCCGGGGGTCGTGGCGGAGCTGGCGCAGGACGCGGGTCGCGGTCGCGGTGGTGCGGGAGAGGTTGACGGCGCCCGGTCGAGCCGTGGTGTCCGGGTCGGAGGCGGTGGTGCTCATCGGGCGGTCTCCTTGCGTGATTTCGCGGTCGGGGTGCCGGTGCCGGACGGGCGGCCCGCCGGGGTGTCCCGGCCGGCGGCGACGGCCTCGTCGACCAGATGCAGGAAGGCGGCTTCGACGGTGTCGGAGCCGGTGCGCTCGCGCAGGGCGTCGGGGGTGTCGTCGGCGAGGATCCCGCCGTCGCGCATCAGCAGGAGCCGGTGGCAGCGCTCGGCCTCGTCCATGACGTGCGAGGAGACGAGGAGGGTGGCGCCGCGGTCGTCGGCGATGGAGTGGAAGAGGTTCCACAGGTCGCGGCGGAGCACCGGGTCGAGTCCGACCGTGGGTTCGTCGAGGACGAGGAGTTCGGGGGTGCTGAGAAGGGCGACGGCGAGGGAGACGCGGCTGCGCTGCCCGCCGGAGAGGTTGCCCGCGAGGGCGTCGGCGTGCGAGGTCAGGTCGACGTCGGCGATGGCACGGGTGACGTGGTCGTGGCGGCGGTCGGCGGCGGCCCGGCCGGGGTCGAGGATCGCGGCGAAGTAGTCGAGGTTCTGGCGGACGGACAGGTCGTCGTAGACGGAGGGGGCCTGGGTGACGTAGCCGATGCGGGAGCGCAGGGCGGCGTCGCCAGCCGGGCGGCCGAGGACGTCGAGGGTGCCGCTCACCTTGGCCTGGGTGCCGACGGTGGCACGCATCAGGGTCGACTTGCCGCAGCCGGAGGGTCCGAGCAGGCCGGTGATCTGTCCGTGCGGTACGGCGAAGTCGAGTCCCCGCAGGACCTGGCGGGTGCCGCGTACGACGGTGAGGCCTGCCGCGCGGACGGCCGGGATGGTGGCGTTGCCGGTGTCGTCGGGCGGACGGGAGTCAATATTCATCACATGATGATTATTGCGCCCGCGGAGGCCCGCCCGTCAAGGCCGGGGACGCCTCGGGATTCGGTACGACGGGGCGCGAGGACGTCGCTGCCTCGGGAGGGTGGGTCGGAGCCCGGGGCGACCGGCGCCTGGCGACGATCACCATGACGTCGTAGACCTCCTCGACCCGTCCGGGACGACCTCCAGGAGACGGGCGCGCTCCTCGGCGAGGAAGGCCGACGTGTCCTCCCCGCCGAGAACCAGGAGAACCAGGAAGAGCGAGTGGCTGCCGAGGTCGCCGAGACGGGTGTCGAGGCGGACGGTGCGGCTCCAGCGGACCCCGCGCTGCCCGACGTCCGGGACCCGCGGGGCGCCGGTGAAGGCCGGTTCGGCGCGGGGGCCGCCGCCGCTCTTCTTGCCGGTCCCGACGCCGAAGCGGCGTTCCACCGGTCCGCCTGGGCGGCGATCCGCGGGACGTCCTGCGCGTCCGTGTTCCACCACAGGGCGAGCGCGCCGCCCGGCCGCAGCAGCCGCATCGCCTCCGGGTGCCAGGGTGACGGCGGTGCCGCACGCCGGGGAGGTCACGTCGTGCCGACGGCCGGGTGCGCCACCCGGCGTGCGCCCCGGGCCGGCCTTCGCGTTTCGCGCTCACCCTCGGGTGCCCGGCGGGTGCACGGACGCGGGCGGCCGGGGACGGAACCGGTCAGCCGCCCCGCTTCCTGTTCCTGGACGGGTTGCCGGTACGGCGCCTGCTGCGGCGTTCGTACTGGTCGCGGGCCGCCTCGTACTCCTGGCGGTGCAGCTTCTCGCCGGGGGCCTCGGTGAGGGAACGGAAGAAATAGGCGAAGAGCGAGCCGATGAAGCCGACGGCGAGGAGGCCGCGCAGCGAGGCCTGCCGGTCGGGATCGGGGCGCTTGGCGAAGGTCTCCCAGGTGTGCCGGAAGGCGAGCGCGCTGCACACCGCGAACATCACGACGACCATGACCGTCACGGCCCGGCCGACGTCCGCGATCGCCAGGCCCTGATAGGCGAAGCGCAGCACGAAGCAGGCGGCGACCGCGGCGGCGAGGGAGCCGACGGCCACACCGGCGCGGCGGCCCGCGTAGCCGCCGTCGTGCTCCACCCATGTCGTCCCGAAGAAGCGGATGGGCTCGGGCTGGGGGCCCGCGGGGGTACCGGTCTCGTCGCTCACCCGACGATTATCGCCCCGGCGACCCGGTCCCTCCGCGGCCCCCCGCCCGCGGCGCTCAGCCGCAGCGCGGTGCGACGTAGCCGTCGCTGCCGGTCCGCACGTACGCGTCCGAGACGTACTCGCCGCTCGCGATGTTGTCCCAGATGTTCGTGGTGCCGTACGGACCGCTGATCGTCTCGCCCGGCCGCTGGCAGAAGATCGCCACCCGCGAGCCCTCGGGCAGGACCCGGACGATGCGGTACGACGTACCGGGGCCGCTGCGGACGTTCACCGTGCGGCCGGGCGCGATCGAGTAGTACTGCAGCGCGGCTTCCACCGTGCCCGCGGTCGCCGCGGCGGCCGCGGCTTCCGGTGCGGTGTTCTCTCTTTCGGTGCTCTCGATGCGGTCAACAGCCATGGAGGCCTCCCCCGTTGATTCGGACCCGGAATGCCGCACGCCTCTCGCGGGTGCGGCGACATCGCGCCAAGCACACGTGTCCGCTTGTCGCACGCGGAGGCTAGCAAGCCGCCTCTGTATCGCACGAAGCATCGACTAGGCTCCGTGCGTCGCGCGCGCGGACGAACAGCACGGGGGTGGGTCCATGGCGCCACAGCGGAACACCGGAGCGGATGCGGAAGCGGAACTTCCCGAGTACGCCGGTCACTACCGTCTCGAGGAGCGGCTCGGGTCCGGCGGCATGGGCGTCGTCCATCTGGCCCGCAGCGAATCGGGGCTGCGGCTCGCGGTGAAGGTCGTGCATGCCGAGTTCGCCAGGGATCCCGAGTTCAGGGGGCGCTTCCGGCAGGAGATCGCCGCCGCCCGACGGGTGAGCGGCGCGTTCACCGCGCCCGTCGTCGACGCCGACGCCGAGAGCGGGCGCCCGTGGATGGCCACCCTGTTCATTCCCGCGCCCACCCTCGCCGAGCACGTGAAGCGGAACGGGCCCATGCCGACCGGCCAGTTGCGCCGCCTGATGGCGGGACTCGCCGAGGCGCTGCGCGACATCCACCGGGTCGGGGTCGTCCACCGGGACCTCAAGCCCAGCAACGTGCTGCTCGCCGAGGACGGCCCCAAGGTCATCGACTTCGGCATCTCCCGGCCGTCGGACAGCGAACTGCGCACCGAGACCGGCAAGTTGATCGGCACCCCGCCCTTCATGGCGCCCGAGCAGTTCCGGCGTCCGCGGGAGGTGGGGCCGGCGGCGGACATCTTCGCCCTGGGCTCGGTGATGGTGCACGCGGCGACCGGCCGCGGCCCCTTCGACTCCGACAGCCCGTACGTCGTCGCGTATCAGGTCGTGCACGACGAGCCGGACCTGACGGGCGTGCCGGAGAATCTCGCCCCCTTCGTCTCGCGCTGCCTGGCGAAGGAGCCGGAGGACCGGCCCACGCCGGACGAGCTGATGCGGGAACTGCGCTCGGTGGCGGCCGCGTACGACACCCAGGCCTTCATACCGGCCCAGCGGGCTGTGCTCTTCGGCCCGTCGGGAGTGGAGGCGGCCGAGGGGACGGAGGCCGCGGGGGGTACGGGAAGCGGTGCGGGACCGGTCGGCTGGGGCGGTTCCGGAGACGGGAGCGATCTTCTTCGCGGGACGGATTCTCGCGGCGGGAGCGGGGAGGCGGACGCCGGGTCCGACGGCGGTGACGCCCGCGACGGCGGGCCGGAGGGAGGCGGGGGTGGTCCTCGGGCCACCCCCGCAGGGCGCACCGCGGCCCGCCTGCGCAACCGGCTGCTCCTCGCCGGCGCCGCCCTCGTCCTCGTCGCGGGCGCCGGGCTGGTCTCGCACCGACTGGTCTCCGGGGGCGGAGACACCCCGCGCGGGGACCGGCCGCAGTCCGCGTCGACCGTCGTCGGCACCTGGGACAGCCGGCCGGCCGCCGACCCGGCCGGCTCGGTCGGTCCCGACGGCTCCGGTGCCGCGCATGCCTCCGGCGAACCCTTCGGCACCCCGCAGTGCTCGTACGCGTCGAAGAAGCTGTTCTGTGCCCAGCCCGGGCTGGTGTCGGCACTGGACACGGCCGACGGCGCGGTGCTGTGGCGGCACACCTCCGCGGGGGAGGACGGCACGGTCACGCCGCCGGCCGTGTCGGGCGGGCTGGTGCACGTCGTGACGGACGAGGGGCGGCGGCTGGAGGCCCTGGACCCCGCCGACGGCCGGACGCGGTGGAAGCGGAACCTCTCCGCGTACAGCGGTGTCGGGCACGCGGGCGGCACCGTGCTGCTCACCGCTGCCGACGGGACGGTCACCGGCGTCGACGGCCGTACGGGCCGGGAGCGTTGGAGCCACCGGCTCGCCGGGCACCTCGGGGCCGCACTCGTCGCCTTCCCCGGCGGCGGGGACGCGTACGCGGCGAGCGCGACGGCCGACGGGTCCGGTACGCATCTCACCGCGGTGGACCCCGCGACCGGGGCGGTGCGCTGGGACACCCGGCTGGAGGGTCTGCTGACCCCCGTCGGTGTCCGGCGCGGCGCGCTGGTGCTCACGGCCGCCGACCTGAACGGCGAGACGAACGCCGTGGTCAGGTACGTCCCCCGCACCGAGACCGTGCGCCGGCTCCGGCTCGCCGTGGCGCTTCCGCAGGCGCAGGCCGCCGTCCGCGGGGACACCGTGCACCTGCTGGCCACGGGCGGCGCGATGGTCGCCGTCGACCTGGACGCGCTGAAGCAGCGGTGGCGGCTGGAGACGTCCGTCAGCCGGGGCTCCGCCCCGGTCGCCGACGCCCGGCACGTGTACTTCACCGCGGCCGACGGGCGGCTGCTCGCCGTGGACGGCCGGGTGGGCCGGCTCCTCGGCCAGACCGCGATCCGGCTGGGCCGGCGGTCCGACCGGGTCGTGGCCCGGTTGCCGGCCCCCTCGGTGGCCGACGGCCGGGTGTACGCGAGCGCGCCCGACGGAACGGTGTTCGCGGTGGCGGGCGGCGACCCGGCGGGGTGGTGAGCGGAACGGAGCGGCGGGGCGGCCGGCCGGAACCGGGTCGGTGCCGAGCCGGGGGCTGACGCACACGTCGGAGCCCGGCAGAGCCGCGGACGGCCGGACCCGGGCAGCCCGGCCAACCCGAGTCGCGGCGGCCAGAACCGAGCCCGGCCGAACGCAGCCGCGAACGGCCGGAACGAGCCGCGGACGGCCGGACCCGGGCCCAGCGAAACCGAGCCGCGGACGGCCGGTACCGAGCCCGGCGAAACCGAGCCGCGGACGGCCGGACCGGTCTGAACGCGGCGCGGCCGTGGTGGGCCGGGATACGTGAAGGGGCCGCTCCCCCGAGGAGCGGCCCCTTCACGTGGATCGGCCCCGGGCACGGCCCGGGTGCGCGGGCGTCAGCCCAGCTTCGAGACGTCCCGCACCGCGCCCTTGTCCGCGCTCGTCGCCATCGCGGCGTACGCGCGCAGGGCGGCGGAGACCTTGCGCTCGCGGCCAGCCGGTGCGTACACCCCGCCGAGCGCCTCGCGGCGGGCCGCCAGGTCGGCGTCGGAGACGAGCAGCTCGATGGAGCGGTTCGGGATGTCGATCCGGATGCGGTCGCCGTCCTCGACGAGGGCGATGGTGCCGCCCGAGGCCGCCTCGGGCGAGGCGTGGCCGATCGACAGGCCCGAGGTGCCACCGGAGAAGCGGCCGTCGGTGATCAGCGCGCAGGTCTTGCCCAGACCCCGGCCCTTGAGGAAGGACGTCGGGTAGAGCATCTCCTGCATGCCGGGGCCGCCCTTGGGGCCCTCGTAGCGGATGACGACCACGTCGCCGTCCTTGATCTGCTTGTTCAGGATCTTCTCGACGGCCTGCTCCTGCGACTCGCAGACGACCGCCGGGCCCTCGAAGGTCCAGATGGACTCGTCGACGCCGGCCGTCTTCACGACGCACCCGTCCACGGCCAGGTTCCCCCTGAGGACCGCCAGGCCACCGTCCTTGGAGTAGGCGTGCTCCGCCGAGCGGATGCAGCCGTTCTCGGCGTCCTCGTCAAGGGCCTCCCAGCGCTCGGACTGGGAGAAGGCCTCGGCCGAGCGGACGCAGCCGGGGGCCGCGTGCCAGAGCTCGACGGCCTCGGGGGACGGGGAGCCGCCCCGCACGTCCCACGTCTTCAGCCAGTCGGACAGGGACGGGCTGTGCACCGAGTGCACGTCCTCGTTCAGGAGTCCCGCCCGGTGCAGCTCGCCCAGCAGGGCGGGGATGCCGCCGGCGCGGTGCACGTCCTCCATGTAGTACGTGCGGTCCTTGGCGACGTTCGGCGCGACCTTCGCGAGGCACGGGACGCGGCGCGAGACCTCGTTGATCTCCTCCAGCCCGAAGGGGACGCCCGCCTCCTGGGCAGCGGCCAGCAGGTGCAGGATCGTGTTGGTCGAGCCGCCCATGGCGATGTCCAGCGCCATCGCGTTCTCGAAGGCCGCGAGGGTGGCGACGTTGCGCGGCAGGACCGACTCGTCGTCCTGCTCGTAGTAGCGGCGCGTGACGTCCATGACCGTGCGCGCGGCGTCCTGGTACAGGCCCTTGCGGGCGGTGTGCGTGGCGAGGACCGAGCCGTTGCCCGGCAGCGACAGGCCGATGGCCTCGGTGAGGCAGTTCATCGAGTTGGCGGTGAACATGCCGGAACAGGAGCCGCAGGTCGGACAGGCGTTCTCCTCGATACGGAGGATGTCCTCGTCCGAGATCTTGTCGTTCACCGCGTCGGAGATCGCGTCGACCAGGTCGAGCGTGCGGACCGTGCCGTCGACGAGGGTGGCCCGGCCGGACTCCATGGGGCCGCCGGAGACGAAGACCGTCGGGATGTTCAGCCGCAGCGCGGCCATCAGCATGCCCGGGGTGATCTTGTCGCAGTTCGAGATGCAGATCAGGGCGTCGGCGCAGTGGGCCTCCACCATGTACTCGACGCTGTCCGCGATCAGGTCGCGGGAGGGCAGCGAGTACAGCATGCCGCCGTGGCCCATCGCGATGCCGTCGTCGACCGCGATGGTGTTGAACTCCCGCGGGATGCCGCCGGCGGCCGTGATGGCCTCGCTGACGATCCTGCCGACCGGCTGCAGGTGGGTGTGGCCCGGCACGAACTCCGTGAACGAGTTGGCGACCGCGATGATCGGCTTCCGTCCGATGTCCGCGCCCGGTACACCGGAGGCCCGCATCAGGGCGCGTGCGCCCGCCATGTTGCGGCCGTGGGTGACTGTGCGGGACCTCAGCTCGGGCATCGTCGCTCGCTCCTTCGGAGAGTAATGACTGTCGTCGAGCCTACGCCGGTGCTCCAGGATCCGGACGGGGAGTCCGGAATGCGGGACGGGTGTCTCGGCGTGCGGTTGACGGGTGGGGCGGGTGGTGGGTGACGGGAGGGGGGAGGGTGACGGGGGTGGGTGGTGGTGCGTGTCTGGTCAGGGGTTCGTCAGGTGGCCCTGTACGACGGGGGCGATCCGGGCGATGACCTGTTCCGGGTCCGCCGACGCCAGCGGCTCGACCTGGATCACGTACCGCAGCATCGCGACCCCCACCAGCTGCGCCGCCGCCAGCTCCGCGCGCAGCTCCGGGTCCGGGACCTCCAGCTGCCGGGCGATGCGGCGCAGCAGCTGCGCGGCGATCAGGCGGCGGAAGACGGCCGCCGCGGTCTCGTTGTTCACCGCGGAGCGGACGATCGCGAGGAGCGGGGTACGGGTGGCCGGGTTCTCCCACACGCCGAAGACGAACCGGGTCAGGCGCTCGCCGACGCCCTCCAGCGGGCCGTCCTCCACGGCGCTCGGCGCCTCCAGGGCGGGGGCGAAGGCGACCTCGATGGCCGCCTCGAAGACCTGCTCCTTGGTGCCGAAGTAGTGGTGCACCAGCGCCGAGTCCACCCCGGCGGTCTTGGCGATGCCGCGTACGGACGTCTTCTCGTAGCCCCGTGCGGAGAACTCCTCGCGGGCCGCGGCGAGGATGACGTCCCGGGTGGCCGGGGAGGTCGCCGTCTCGGTACGGGTCGGGCGACCGCGGCGGCGGGGGGAGGGGGTCGCCGCCGTCACGACCGGGGGACCCGGACGGCCGAGGCGAGGTGGAGCCGGGTGAAGGCCAGTGCCTCGGCGAGGTCGGCCTCGCGCTCCGCGCTGGACATGGCGCGGCGGGTGTTCACCTCGATGACGACGTGACCGTCGAAGCCGGTGGTCGCGAGGCGCTCCAGCACCTCGGCGCAGGGCTGGGTGCCGCGGCCGGGGACCAGGTGCTCGTCCTTGTTGGAGCCGTTGCCGTCGGCGAGGTGGACGTGACCGAGGCGGTCGCCCATGCGGTCGATCATCCGGGTGGCGTCCGTGCGGGCGGTCGCGGTGTGGCTGAGGTCGATGGTGAAGTGACGGTAGTCCTCCTTCGTCACGTCCCAGTCGGGTGCGTACGCGAGCATCTCGCGGTCGCGGTAGCGCCAGGGGTACATGTTCTCGACAGCGAAGCGGACGTCCGTCTCGTTCGCCATCCGCCAGATGCCGTCGACGAAGTCCCGGGCGTACTGGCGCTGCCAGCGGAACGGGGGGTGGACGACGACGGTGCCGGCGCCGAGCTTCTCCGCGGCGGCCTGGGCGCGCTGGAGCTTCGTCCACGGGTCGGTCGACCAGACGCGCTGGGTGATCAGCAGGCAGGGGGCGTGGACGGCGAGGATCGGGATGCGGTGGTAGTCGCTGAGTCTGCGCAGGGCTTCGATGTCCTGACTGACCGGGTCGGTCCAGACCATGACCTCGACACCGTCGTAGCCGAGGCGCGCGGCGATCTCGAAGGCCGTCGCCGTCGACTCCGGGTACACGGAGGCCGTGGACAGCGCGACCTTCGCATCCGGGATGCGCACCACTGGTTCTGCCACGAGAGACAGAGTACGGGGCGGGGGAGGCGTGCTGTCCGTGGGTTCGCCGTCCGCGGGTTCGCTGTCGGGTTCGCTGTCCGCGGGGTGGGGGGGTCGGGGGGGGGGGGGGGGCCGCCCCCCTCCATTGGGGGGGAACGGGAGGCCGCACCAACCATCCCCGTTTTGGGG
>NZ_JBVHPY010000008.1:199031-302017 GCF_055567695.1 Streptomyces sp. NPDC026417 | reverse complement strand
AGGGGACGGGGCGGGGGAGGCGTGCTGTCCTTGGTTTCTCTGCCCGCGGTTTTGCTGTCGGGTTCGCTGTCCGTGGGGGGGGGGGGTCGGGGCCGTGCCGGTACATCCGCCCGTCGCTGGTCGGGCACTGAGGTCCGTCACCAGCGTTCCTCGGTGGGGTGTGACCCCGTCTCGACGGGCATCTGATGTACCGGCACGGCCCCTTGCGCCGGAGGGCGGCTGCGGGCCGTACCGATTGCGGACATACCAGCTGCGGGCAGGCGGTGCGGGGTGGGGCCCGGTCGGCCCTGGCTGCGGGCAGGCGTGCCGCAAGGGGCGGCACGGGTGGGCGCAGGCGGCACCCCGTCGGCGCCGGGTTCGCCGTCCCACCCCGGCGCCGGCCGGGACGCCGGGTGCCGATGTACGAGGGGGAAGTGGGCCGGGGGGCACGCCGAGGTGACGTTGGCCACGCCCGCCCGGAGGGCTACGCGGGAGACATGTGGTCGAGGTGGCGCAGGATCACGCCCTCCCGGAGCGCCCAGGGGCAGATCTCCACGGTCTCCAGACCGAACAGATCCATCGCCGCCTCGGCCACCAGCGCCCCGGCGACCAGCTGCCCGGCCCGCCCCTCGGACACCCCCGGAAGCTCGGCACGCTCGTCGGCGGTCATGCCGGCGAGCCTCGGCACCCACCCCTCCAGCGACTCCCGCTTCAGCTCGCGCTGGACGTAGAGCCCCTCCGCGGAGCGGGCGGCACCGGCCAGGCGGGCCAGCTGCTTGAACGTCTTGGACGTGGCGACCACGTGGTCGGGGGCGCCGAGCCGGGTGAACTCACCGACGCTGCGGGCTATCTGCGCCCGCACGTGCCGCCGCAGCGCCTTGACCGCCGCCGCGTCCGGCGGATCCCCCGGCAGCCACCCCGCGGTCAGCCGCCCCGCCCCCAGGGGGAGCGACACCGCCGCGTCCGGCTCCTCGTCCATCCCGTAGGCGATCTCCAGGGAACCGCCGCCGATGTCCAGGACGAGCAGCTTCCCCGCCGACCAGCCGAACCAGCGGCGCGCGGCGAGGAAGGTCAGCCGGGCCTCCTCGGCGCCGGTGAGGACCTGGAGTCCGACACCGGTCTCCGCGTGCACGCGGGCCAGCACGTCGTCCGCGTTGCTCGCCTCGCGCACCGCGGAGGTCGCGAACGGCAGCAGGTCCTCGACGCCCTTGTCCTCGGCGGCCTGCATCGCCTCCTGCACGACGGCTATCAGCCGGTCGACGCCGTCGGGGCCGATCGCACCGTCCGCGTCGAGGAGTTGAGCGAGCCGCAGCTCCGCCTTGTGCGAGTGCGCGGGCAGCGGGCGCGCGCCGGGGTGGGCGTCGACCACCAGCAGATGCACCGTGTTCGAACCCACGTCGAGGACACCGAGTCTCATGTACGGAACGCTACTGCCCGCCGCACGGGTGGCAGTCCCCGGAGCGGCCTCCGGCGACTTACCCTGGACAGGTGCCAAAGACGAAAAAGGCGAAGCCCGACAAATCCGCCAAGGAGCCTTCGCAGGCGAAGGCGCCCAAGCCCAAGAAGTCCCCGAGGAAGGCGGACGAACAGGGGCTCGACTTCGCCCGTGCCTGGGTGGAATTCCCGGATCCGGCCGACGACGAGCAGGTGTTCCGCTGTGACCTGACATGGCTGACCTCTCGCTGGAACTGCATCTTCGGCAGCGGCTGCCAGGGCATCCAGGCGGGCCGCGCCGACGACGGCTGCTGCACGCTGGGCGCCCACTTCTCCGACGAGGACGACGAGAAGCGCGTGGCCGGGTTCGTGGCGCGGCTCACGCCGGACATCTGGCAGCACCACGACGTCGGCACCGCGACCGGCTGGGTGTCGGAGGACGAGGACGGCGAGCGCCAGACCCGGCCGTACAAGGGTTCCTGCATCTTCCAGAACCGGCCCGGCTTCGAGGGCGGCATGGGCTGCTCGCTGCACATCCTGGCGCTCAAGGAGGGCCGCGAGCCGCTGGAGACCAAGCCGGACGTCTGCTGGCAGCTCCCCGTGCGGCGGACGTACGAGTGGATCGACCGGCCCGACGACACCCGCGTCCTCCAGGTGTCGATCGGCGAGTACGACCGCCGCGGCTGGGGTCCGGGCGGCCACGACCTGCACTGGTGGTGCACGTCGGCGACGTCGGCGCACGGCGCGGGCGACCCGGTCTACGTCTCGTACCGCCCCGAGCTCGTCGAACTCATGGGCAAGGCGGGCTACGACCGCCTGGTCGAGCTCTGCGAGGAGCGGCTCGCCTCGCAGCTCCCGCTGTTCGCGCCGCATCCCGCGGACCCCGTCGGCTGAGTCCCGCCCCTAGGAGGACGGGCTCGGTTCGCCGCTGCCGCTCGGCGGCGCCGAGCTCGTCGAGTCGCTGGGGGTCGCTGTCGGCTCACTCGGCCGCGGGCTCGGATCGGAAGGTGTCGGGTCGGGGTCGGAGGGCGACGGTTCGCTCGGCCGCGGGCTCGGGTCCGGGGGCGACGGGTGGCTCGGCGCCGGCCCCGGGCCCGTCCTGCCGTACCCGCCGATCGTGACCACCGCTCCGGCCGGTGCGATCGCCACCCGTGCGGTCCAGGATCCGGCGGGCTCGCGCAGATGATCGACGTGGACCCTGATCGTCACCGACTCGCCCGGCCGCAGCGTGCCGGAGGACCGGCTCGGGTAGAGCCAGGAGGCCCCGGTGGACGCGGACCAGCGCACCGGTGAACTCCCGTTCGCCTTCAGTGTGATGAGCGTCGTGTCGCCGGTGCTCCGGGCCGTCACCTCCAGCCCGCCCGCCCCCTTCTTGCCGCCCGCCTCGGCGCTGACGACCTCCACGGAGACATCGGAGGAACGGTCCCTCCCGGAGAAGCGGCCGTCCGGCCTGGTGCTGGCGTTCCCGGCGTTCTCGTAGCCGGTCTCGTCGCCGGCGAGACCGTCGGACCCGTGCATCTCGCTCGCGGTGACCGGGCGGCCGTCCGCGCCCTCCCCGGTGAGGGGAGCCCCCCGGTAGGCGGCCCAGAGGGCGAGGACGGGCGCGGCCACGACGGTGGCGACCACGGTGGTGGTGACGGCACGCGCGCGCAGCCGGTCTCTTCGCGCGGCATGGTCCTTGGGGTCCATCGGGAATCCCCGCCGGTCGAAGCGGGGACCGCCGCCCCGCGCGCGCGAGGCCTGCGTCATGGCGAGGTGCAGGGCCGCGCGCGGGGCTTCCAGGACCGGGAGGGCGGCGGGCGTGACGCTCGTCCCGGGCCAGGCACCGGGAACCGCGCGCTCGGCGGTGCGGCGGCAGCGCGGGCAGTCGTCGACGTGGCGGACGAGTTCGCGGCGCAGGGTGGTGCTCAGGACGAGCCGGTTGTCGCCGGTGAGCCGGGCGACGCTCGGACAGGCGCCGGTCTCCACGACGGCGAGCGCGGCGCGGGTGCGCTCCACCTCGCAGGCGGCGGTGGCGAGCAGCTCCCGCGCGGCGGCGGGTTCCATGCCGAGGACGGCGGCGACCTCCTGGGCGGCGAGCTGATGCCGTACCGCGAGTTCGAGCGCCTCCCGCTGCTCCGGGGTGGTGCCGGCCGCCTCCGGCCAGGCCAGCAGGGCCAGTTCACGGCGGCGCCGCTGCTGGACCTCCTCGGAGACGGGAGCGGTCAGCGCCTCGGCCGCCCGCCGGTCGGCGGCCTCCTTGTGCGCGCTCCCCCGGTGGGCGCCGCCCCTGTGGGCGCCCTTCTCGGGGGTTGCTCCCTGTGCTGCGCCCTCCTGGGCGGCGCGCCGGCCGGAGGCGTGGGTCGCCTGCCGCAGGCGCCGGGTCTCGGTGAGCTTGCGCAGGCAGGCCCAGCGCGCGAGGGCGTACAGCCAGGCCCTGCGGTCGTCCGCGGAGTCCGGGCCCCGTGTGCCCCGCCGCTCGGCGAGCACCAGGACGTCGCCCAGTGCCGCGGTCGCCGCGTCGTGGTCGCAGAGCACGGACAGGCAGTACGTGAACAGTCCGTCGAGGTACGGCTCGTAGCGCGCGGGAGGGTGCTGGACCAGGGTGCGGTTCGAGGCGGCGCGGGGCGCTGCCCCCCGCTTGCGCGCGTCTGGGTGCGCCCGGTGTGCGCCGGTGGTGTGCGTGGAGGTCTCCGGACTGCTGCTCTTCACCCGTGCGACCGTAGGCGCCGAGTGGTGGGCCCTTCCTCCCCCTTGAGCACATTTAATCCGTACGGGTGAAACGATCCCTCATAAGGGGACAGCAGCCCCGCATCCCGTGGCCCACACCCTCACGGGCGGCGATGAACGGCACCCGTGAGCACCCCGGCAGCGGCTCCGTGACCGCCGGCCCGGGGGCGGCCGCCGGCCCTCCCGGCGGCCTCGCCGGACGGCGGAGCAGGGCACCGGCGGGGCGCTGTCGGTGCCCTCGGTTACGGTTCCCCCCATGGCTGCCCGTACGAAAACCGCGAAGGACCGGCCGTCCTACCGCTGCACCGAGTGCGGCTGGCAGACGGCCAAGTGGCTCGGCCGCTGCCCCGAGTGCCAGGCATGGGGCACGGTCGAGGAGTACGGCGCCCCCGCGGTCCGTACGACGACACCGGGCCGCGTCACCACGTCCGCGGTGCCCATCGGCCAGGTCGACGGCCGCCAGGCCACCGCGCGCAGCACCGGCGTCCCCGAGCTGGACCGCGTCCTCGGCGGCGGCCTGGTCCCGGGCGCGGTCGTCCTCGTCGCGGGCGAGCCGGGCGTCGGCAAGTCCACGCTGCTGCTCGACGTGGCCGCCAAGTCGGCGAGCGACGAGCACCGCACGCTGTACGTGACCGGCGAGGAGTCGGCCAGCCAGGTCCGGATGCGCGCGGACCGCATCAAGGCGATCGACGACCACCTGTACCTCGCCGCCGAGACCGACCTGGCCGCCGTCCTCGGCCACTTGGACGCCGTCAAGCCGTCCCTGCTGATCCTCGACTCGGTGCAGACGGTCGCCTCCCCCGAGATCGACGGCGCCCCCGGCGGCATGGCCCAGGTGCGGGAGGTGGCGGGCGCCCTGATCCGCGCCTCGAAGGACCGCGGCATGTCCACCCTGCTGGTCGGCCACGTCACCAAGGACGGGGCGATCGCGGGCCCGCGCCTGCTCGAACACCTGGTGGACGTCGTGCTGAGCTTCGAGGGCGACCGGCACGCGCGCCTGCGGCTCGTACGAGGGGTCAAGAACCGCTACGGCACGACCGACGAGGTCGGCTGCTTCGAGCTGCACGACGAGGGCATCACGGGCCTCGCGGACCCCTCCGGCCTCTTCCTCACCCGCCGCGCGGAGCCGGTCCCGGGCACCTGCCTGACGGTGACGCTGGAAGGCCGCCGCCCCCTGGTCGCCGAGGTGCAGGCCCTCACCGTCGACTCGCAGATCCCCTCCCCGCGGCGCACGACCTCGGGCCTGGAGACCTCCCGGGTGTCGATGATGCTCGCCGTCCTGGAGCAGCGGGGCCGGATCACGGCTCTCGGGAAGCGGGACATCTACTCCGCGACCGTCGGCGGTGTGAAGCTCTCCGAGCCCGCCGCGGACCTCGCGATCGCGCTCGCGCTCGCCTCCGCGGCGAGTGACACCCCGCTCCCCAAGAACCTCGTCGCGATCGGCGAGGTGGGCCTCGCGGGCGAGGTCAGAAGGGTGACGGGCGTCCAGCGGCGGCTTGCCGAGGCGCACCGTTTGGGCTTCACCCACGCTCTCGTCCCGACCGATCCGGGCCGGATTCCACCCGGTATGAAGGTGGTCGAAGTGGCCGACATGGGCGACGCCCTGCGCGTCCTTCCGCGCTCCCGTCGGAGAGAGGCCCCACGGGAGGACGAGGAGCGCCGGTAGACTTTGCCCAGGTCTCGCCCGTCCGTACGAACCGAGGGCGACCGGAAACCTGCGACCGGAGGAGTGCAGTGGCAGCCAACGACCGGGCAGCAGCTCCCGGAAAATCCGGTGGGAGCTCCGGTGCCGATGGCCTGATGCGCGCCTCACTGAGCGCCGTGGCACCCGGCACCGCCCTGCGCGACGGGCTCGAGCGGATTCTCCGCGGCAACACCGGCGGACTCATCGTGCTCGGCTGGGACAAGACCGTCGAGTCGATGTGCACCGGCGGCTTCGTCCTGGACGTCGAGTTCACCGCGACCCGACTGCGCGAGCTGTGCAAGCTCGACGGCGGCATCGTCATCGACAAGGACATCACCAAGATCCTGCGGGCCGGCGTGCAGCTCGTGCCCGACCCGACCATCCCGACCGAGGAGACCGGCACCCGCCACCGCACCGCGGACCGGGTCTCCAAGCAGGTCGGCTTCCCGATCGTCTCGGTCTCCCAGTCCATGCGCCTGATCGCCCTGTACGTGGACGGCCAGCGGCGGGTGCTGGAGGACTCGGCGGCGATCCTGTCCCGCGCCAACCAGGCCCTTGCCACGCTGGAGCGCTACAAGCTCCGTCTCGACGAGGTGGCGGGCACCCTGTCGGCGCTGGAGATCGAGGACCTGGTCACCGTCCGGGACGTCTCGGCGGTGGCCCAGCGGCTGGAGATGGTGCGCCGGATCGCCACCGAGATCGCCGAGTACGTCGTCGAGTTGGGCACGGACGGACGTCTTCTCGCGCTCCAGCTCGACGAGTTGATCGCGGGCGTGGAGCCCGAGCGTGAACTCGTCGTGCGGGACTACGTGCCCGAGCCGACCGCCAAGCGGTCCCGCACGGTCGACGAGGCGCTCTTCGAGCTGGACGCGCTCTCGCACGCGGAGCTGCTGGAAATGCCGACGGTGGCGCGGGCGTTGGGCTACACCGGTTCTCCCGAGGCGCTCGACTCCGCGGTCTCGCCGCGTGGTTTCCGGCTGCTGGCGAAGGTGCCCCGGCTGCCCGGCGCCATCATCGACCGGCTCGTGGAGCACTTCGGGGGCCTGCAGAAGCTGCTCGCCGCGAGCGTGGACGACCTGCAGACGGTCGACGGGGTGGGCGAGGCGCGTGCCCGCAGCGTCCGCGAGGGCCTGTCCCGCCTGGCGGAGTCGTCGATCCTGGAGCGGTACGTCTAGCGGCGGAAGCGGTACGCGCCGAGGCGCGAGCGGTACATCTGGCGGCGCGAGCGATAGGTCTGGCGGCCGGAGCCGAACGAGCCGGGTCACCGGCGGTGGGTCTGGCGGCCGGAGCCGTACGTCCACGGGCACGAACGGTATGTCCGTCCAGCGGTGTGCGGAGGCGCCGGGCCCGGACCCTCGTACGGCATCCGTCGTACGCTTCGGGGGCGCCCGGCGCCCCCGGTCCGCTCCGCGTCAGTCCTTCTCCAGCACGAAGGACGTCTGGGCCTTCGCCAGCCCCGGCGCCTTCGCCTCGACCAGATAGGTCCCCGCGGACGCCGAACCCGCCGGAGGCGTCGCGCACTCGGGGGCGCTCGCCTTGCGGTCCCACGTCACGGTGCGGGTCACGCGGTCGTCGGCGGGGACGCGGAAGAGCAGGCTGCCGGATCCCTTGGGGCAGTCCCCGGAGGACCAGAACGCGTCGTCGCTGCCCGCCTGAGTGATCGTCAGAACGGTGTTCTTCGGGCCGAGGTCGACCTTGCAGTCGGTGGACGACGTGTTCTTGGCGGTCAGCTCGATGACCGGCTTCCGGCCCGGGGCGTAGGTGTTGTGGATGCTGCGCAGCGTCAACTTGACCGATCCGGCGGTGCAGTTGGGGAGGCCCGAGCCGGCCGGAAGCTGCTCGCCCGACCCGCCGCCGCCCTTGGCGCCGTCGTCGGAGCCCCCGGCGGATCCCGCGGAGCCCGTGCCGCCCCCGGAGCCCGAACCGTCACCGCCGCCCGAGCCCGACCCGCCGCTCCCGTCGCCCGTGCCGCTCGACTCGTCGCGCCCGCCCGGGTGTTGACTGATCGCGGGCCCGGAGCCGGTCGGCCCCGGCGTGATCGAGGGCGCCGGGTTCTTGCCGTTGGAGCCGTCCCCGTCGCCGTTGCCGCCCCCGCCGCCGGAGGTGATCACCCACAGCGCGAGCAGCGCCAACAGGCCGACCACGGACAGCAGAACGGCCCTCCGTCGCCAGTAGATGGAGGAGGGAAGCGGCCCGACCGGATTGCGCAGAGATCCCACGGCGCAAACTGTACGAGAGATCGTCCCCTTCCCTGGCGCCACCCGCCGCCCTGAGCCGCAACTTTTCCGGATCATCATCCCGGTCGGGCGCTCTCCGCCCCGACTTTCACCGGGCCGGGGGTCCGGCGGTCGCAGGGTGTGACGAAGGCGGGCTTTTGGACACCCTCCGTGATCTCGAACATGGACCCCTCGTCAGCCCTTCACGGGGGGTGTCGCCGACTGCGGCCGCCGCGCGGCGGCCGGTCCCGCCTCTGCCGATCGTCAGGTCTTCCGACCCGCCCCCGTGGCTGGCCGCGAGCGGACGCTCCTCCGTGGCAGGATCGGTTCCGTCATGACTGCACCCACTTTGCCCACGCCCAGCACTCCGTCCACCGCGGCGCCCGGCGCCCCCGGTGGCTCCCTGCACGAGCCGGTCATCGACTGGTTCGACGAGCACGCCCGCGATCTGCCGTGGCGGCGTCCCGACGCCGGCCCCTGGGGCGTGATGGTCAGTGAGTTCATGTTGCAGCAGACACCGGTGAACCGGGTGCTGCCCGTCTACGAGCAGTGGCTGGCCCGCTGGCCGCGCCCCGCC
This sequence comes from Streptomyces sp. NPDC026417, assembly GCF_055567695.1. NCBI lineage: Bacteria > Bacillati > Actinomycetota > Actinomycetes > Kitasatosporales > Streptomycetaceae > Streptomyces > Streptomyces sp. NPDC026417. The sequence goes on along the minus strand of NZ_JBVHPY010000008.1, from coordinate 293,418 downwards.
GATCTGGCCAAGGAGGCGCCGGGCGAGGCCGTCCGCGCCTGGGGCCGGCTCGGCTACCCGCGGCGCGCGCTGCGGCTGCACGGCGCAGCGGTCGCCATAACGGAGCGGCACGGCGGCGACGTGCCGGCCGAGCACGCCCAGCTGCTGGCGCTGCCCGGTATCGGCGAGTACACGGCGGCGGCCGTGGCGTCGTTCGCCTACGGGCAGCGGCACGCCGTCCTGGACACGAACGTCCGGCGCGTCTTCGCGCGCGCGGTCACCGGCACGCAGTACCCGCCGAACGCCACGACCGCCGCCGAACGCAAACTCGCCCGGGCCCTCCTGCCCGAGGACGAGCACACGGCCTCGCGCTGGGCCGCCGCCTCCATGGAACTCGGCGCGCTGGTGTGCACGGCGAAGAACGAGTCGTGCCACCGGTGCCCGATCGCCGCCCTGTGCGCCTGGCGGCTCGCCGGGAAGCCGGAGTACCAGGGGCCGCCCCGGCGCGGCCAGACGTACGCGGGAACCGACCGCCAGGTCCGCGGGCGGCTGCTCGCCGTGCTGCGGGAGGCCGTCACGCCCGTCCCGCAGGCGGCGCTCGACCGCGTGTGGGACGAGCCGGTGCAGCGCGCCCGCGCCCTGGACGGTCTCGTCTCCGACGGTCTGGTCGAACCCATGCCGGGCGGGCTCTACCGGCTGCCCCTGGGCTGAGCGACAGCGGCCGGGACAACCCCTCCGAGCGGGGCCGGCCGCCGAAATCGCCCTCAACTCCGACAACTCGGCATCTCCCCTTACCCCTCTTTTACTTCCGTTACACAACCGACGGACAGCCGAGCGCTGGCCGCAGGCTGCCTCGGACAACCCCGTGACAACGCCTCCGTAGCTTCATTCCCGTACCGCGGGGACAGCGGCACGCAGGCAACGGACAACCGGCAGCGCTCGGGTCGGCAACGGGGATGGAGGCGGTCAGCATGGCGCAGGGAGAGGTGCTCGAGTTCGAGGAGTACGTGCGCACCCGGCAGGACGCGCTGCTGCGCAGTGCCCGCCGCCTGGTCCCCGACCCGGTCGACGCCCAGGACCTGCTGCAGACCGCGCTCGTCAGGACGTACGGCCGCTGGGACGGCATCGCCGACAAGCGGCTGGCGGACGCCTATCTGCGCCGCGTCATGATCAACACGCGTACCGAGTGGTGGCGGGCGCGCAAGCTCGAAGAGGTGCCCACCGAGCAGCTTCCGGACGCGAGCGTCGACGACTCCACCGAGCAGCACGCGGACCGCGCGCTGCTGATGGACATCATGAAGGTGCTGGCTCCCAAGCAGCGCAGTGTCGTGGTGCTGCGACACTGGGAGCAGATGTCCACGGAGGAGACGGCCGCCGCGCTCGGCATGTCGGCCGGTACGGTCAAGAGCACGCTGCACCGGGCGCTGGCCCGGCTCCGTGAGGAGCTGGAGAGCCGGGACCGCGAGGAGCGCGGCGCCCGCGCGCTCGGACGTGAGGAGCGGGAGCGTTGCGCGGCCTAGGTTCAGGGTCCATCGGGCCCGGTGGGGCCCTCAAGGCGGTGATCACGGCGGCGGCCGTGTTCGCCGCCCTCGCCCTTTTCGTCTCCGCGTGCGCCACCGGCGGCACCGGAGCCCGGGACGAGGGACCGGCCGGCGCCGACTCGGTCGCCGGCACCACGACACCGGTCTCGACACCGACCAGGCGCCCCGGCCGCGTGAACGCGGTCAAACTCGTCAAGAACGACCCGAAGGTCAGCGCGGCGGTCAAGCGTGATCTGAAGCCCTGCGTCGCGGACGAGTACCCGGTCGACGTGTCGTACGGGAACCTGACCGGAGGGGCCGCGGACGACATCGTGGTGAACGTGATGACCTGCGGCGACGCCGTCGGCATCGGCGCGTACGTGTACCGCGCGCAGGACGGCGGCTACGAGAACGTCTTCAAGGCCGAGGAGCCGCCGGTCTACGCGGAGATCGACCGGGGCGACCTGGTGGTCACCCGGCAGCTGTACAAGAAGGGCGACCCGGTGTCGTATCCGTCCAGCGAGGAAGTGACCACCTACGGCTGGTCCGCGGGCCGGTTCGGCGTGGAGGGCCAGATCCACAACGACTACAGCAACGCGGTGGGCGGCAGTGCATCGCCCGCCCCGGACGCGAACTGAGAGCAGAGGGATGGCAGAGCAGACCCACGTCCTGTTCGTCGAGGACGACGACGTCATCCGCGAGGCCACGCAGCTCGCCCTGGAGCGCGACGGCTTCGCGGTCACCGCCATGCCCGACGGGCTCTCCGGCCTGGAGGCGTTCCGCGCGAACCGTCCCGACATCGCGCTGCTGGACGTCATGGTGCCCGGCCTCGACGGGGTCAGCCTGTGCCGCCGTATCCGCGACGAGTCCGCCGTCCCCGTGATCATGCTGTCGGCGCGCGCCGACTCCATCGACGTGGTCCTGGGACTGGAGGCGGGCGCCGACGACTACGTCACCAAGCCCTTCGACGGCGCGGTGCTGGTCGCCCGGATCCGCGCCGTGCTGCGGCGTTTCGGGCACGCGAGCGGTCCCGCGGGCCCGTCCCCGGCGGAGCCGGAGCGGCTCGACGGCGGCGTCCTGTCCTTCGGGGATCTGGAGATCGACACCGAGGGCATGGAGGTGCGGCGGGACGGGCGTCCGGTGTCGCTCACCCCCACCGAGATGCGCCTGCTCCTGGAGTTCTCCTCCGCCCCCGGCACGGTCCTGTCCCGGGACAAGCTGCTGGAACGCGTGTGGGACTACGGATGGGGCGGCGACACACGGGTCGTCGACGTCCATGTGCAGCGGCTCCGCACGAAGATCGGCCAGGACCGGATCGAGACGGTCCGCGGCTTCGGCTACAAGTTGAAGGCCTGAGCGGGGATATGCGGGGGATGTTGCGACGCCTGGTCCGGGACGGCACGGGAGCCGACGGGGGCAGGGTCATCCGCACCGGCATCCGGTGGAAGCTCAGCGCGGCCATCGCACTGGTCGGCGCACTGGTGGCGATCGCGCTCAGCCTGGTCGTGCACAACGCGGCCCGCGTCTCGATGCTCGACAACTCGCGCGATCTGGCGGACGAACGCATCCAGGTCGCGCAGCGCATGTACGAGTCCGGCCGCACCCGGTCCTTCGGGGTGGAGGTCGACGATCCGACCATCCCGCGGGACCTGCTGCTGAAGGTCGCGCAGGGCCGCCGCGCCACCTACGTGGCCGAGGGGCCCAACGGGGTGCCGGACATCTGGGCCGCCGTCCCCCTCAAGGACGGCCGGGTGCTGTCCCTGCACACGCGGTTCACCGACCGCAGCGCGACCGTGATGAAGGACCTCGACCAGGCGCTCCTCATCGGCTCCATCGCGGTCGTCTTCGGCGGCTGCGCGCTCGGCGTGCTCATCGGCGGCCAGCTCTCGCGCCGGCTGCGCAAGGCGGCGGCGGCCGCGAACCAGGTCGCCAAGGGGGACACGGACGTACGGGTGCGGGATGCCATCGGCGGTGTCGTCCGGGACGAGACCGACGATCTGGCGCGGGCGGTGGACGCGATGGCGGACGCGCTCCAGCAGCGCATCGAGGCCGAGCGCCGGGTCACGGCGGACATCGCGCACGAGCTGCGCACACCGGTGACCGGGCTGCTGACGGCCGCCGAACTGCTGCCTCCGGGTCGGCCGACGGAGCTCGTACGGGACCGGGCGCAGGCCATGCGCACCCTGGTCGAGGACGTCCTGGAGGTCGCGCGTCTCGACGGGGCGTCCGAGCGGGCCGAGCTGCAGGACATCATGCTCGGCGAGTTCGTGTCCCGGCGGGTGGCCGCGAAGGACCCGGACATCGACGTGCTCGTGGTGCACGAGTCGGAGGTCACCACGGATCCGCGCCGGCTGGAACGCGTGCTGTTCAACCTCCTGGCGAACGCGGCGCGGCACGGCAGGCCGCCGATCGAGGTGTCGGTCGAGGGCCGCGTCATCCGGGTCCGCGACCACGGTCCCGGCTTCCCCGAGAAGCTGCTCCACGAAGGCCCCAGCCGCTTCCGCACCGGCAGCAGCGACCGCGCGGGCCGGGGGCACGGCCTCGGTCTGACCATCGCCACCGGCCAGGCCCGGGTGCTCGGCGCCCGGCTCACCTTCCGCAACGTGCGCCCCGCGGGGGCCCCGCCCGAGGTGCCCGCCGAGGGTGCGGTGGCGGTCCTCTGGCTCCCGGAGCACGCCCCGACGAACACGGGCAGCTATCCGATGCTGCCGCTGCAGGTCCCCGGCCAGGCCGGACACTCCTGAGCAGCAGCGGGACGGCGGACGGGCTCCCCGGTCCCGCGCTGCGGGCACGCTCCTCGGTCCCGGGGGTGCGGGTGTCGCCGCTCCGCCGCGCGGGACGGGAAAGGCCCCCGGGGCGGACAACGCCGGGGGCCTTTCCCACCGAGGTGGGCGTCGGTCTGCTCAGACGGCCTCTGCAACCGTCGGAGTCGCGCCCGCGGCATCCCCGTCCGCGTCCACGGCGGACTTGGGCGCTCCCGCTCCCTTCAGCGGGACCTCCTTCACGAAGATCGCGGCGATCAGCGCCACCACGGCCACGACGGACCCGAGCAGGAACGCCGAGTGCGTACCGGAGCTGACCGCGTGCTTGTAGGCCTCCTGAGCCGCGGCGGGCAGCCGGGCCATGCTGGCCGCGTCCAGCTGCGCGGTCTGCTCGGTGACCTTGGACCCGATCGCACCGGCACGCTCCGCCATCACGTCCTGCACCCGGTGGTTGAACAGCGCGCCCATGATCGCCACACCGAACGACGAGCCGAGCGTACGGAACAGGGTGGTCGACGAGGACGCGACGCCCATGTCCTTCATCTCGACGCTGTTCTGCGCGACGAGCATGGTGATCTGCATCAGGCAGCCCATGCCGGCGCCGAGGACCGCCATGTACAGCCCCGACGTCAGCCGGGTCGTGTCGGTGTCCATCTGCGCGAGCAGGAAGAGGCCCGCCACCATCAGCACGCTGCCGACGACGGGGAATACCTTGTACTTGCCGCTGTTGGTGGTGACCCGCCCGGCGACCATCGACACGACGAGCATCGCGCCGAGCATCGGCAGGAGCAGCAGACCGGAGTTGGTGGCGGACGCGCCCTGCACCGACTGCTGGTACAGCGGCAGGAAGAGCACGGCGCCGAACATCACGAAGCCGGTGATGAAGCCGATGACCGACATCAGCGTGAAGTTGCGGCTGCGGAAGATGTGCAGCGGGACGATCGGCGCGGCGGCCCTGGTCTGCACGAAGACGAAGCCGACGAGCGCGGCGACGCCGATGCCGATGAGCTCCATGATCCGGGCCGAGCCCCAGGAGTACTCGGTGCCGCCCCAGGTGGTGACGAGCACGATGGCCGTGATGCCCAGCGCCAGCAGCCCGGCGCCCAGGTAGTCGATCCGGCTGTCGACCCGCTTCTTCGGCAGGTGCAGCACGGCGCTGACGGCGATCAGCGCGACGATGCCGAGGGGCAGGTTGATGTAGAAGGACCAGCGCCACCCCCAGTGGTCGGTGATGGTGCCGCCGACGAGCGGACCGGCGATCATGGCGAGCGCCATGACACCGGCGATCATGCCCTGGTACTTGCCGCGCTCCCGCGGCGGGATCAGGTCACCGATGATCGCCATGACGCCGACCATCAGGCCACCGGCGCCGAGGCCCTGGATCGCCCGGAAGCCGATCAGCTGTCCCATGTCCTGGGCCATACCGCTGAGCGCCGACCCGATCAGGAAGACCACGATCGAGGTCATGAAGACGCCCTTGCGCCCGTACATGTCGCCGAGCTTTCCCCAGATCGGGGTGGAGGCGGCGGTGGCGAGGGTGTATCCGGTGACGACCCACGACAGGTGCTCCAGGCCGCCCAGCTCGCCCACGATCGTCGGCATCGCCGTGCCCACGATCATGTTGTCGAGCATCGCGAGCATCATCGCGATCAGCAGGGCGCCGAGGACGACCCGCACGCTGCGGGGCTGCGGCCCGGCTGCTGCCGCGTCCTCCGGTGGTTTGCCGGTCCGTACGACCGCTTCGGTGTTGTCCGCCATGACTCCCACTCCCCTGGACCGGCCGGCCCCACGGTTTCGGCCGATCCCACTCGTCTACTTACTTGCCGCCCGGCAAGTTCACTACACTCAGGAACGTAGACCGCCAACTAGCCGGGCGTCAAGTAAGTTTGTGGTGGCTTTACCAGCCGGTCGTCAAGTAAGTTTTCAGGGAGCGCAAGGAGTACGAGGATGGGCGGCACCATGGACGGCACCAAGCGACAGCGCCGCGGCGACACCCGCCAGCGCATCCAGGACGTGGCCCTCGAACTCTTCTCCGAGCAGGGCTACGAGAAGACGTCTCTGCGCGAGATCGCCGAGCACCTCGACGTCACGAAGGCAGCGCTCTACTACCACTTCAAGACCAAGGAAGAGATCCTCATCAGCCTCTTCGAGGATCTGACGAGGCCCTTGGACGAGCTGATCGAGTGGGGCAGGCAGCAGCCGCACTCCCTGGACACCAAGCAGGAGGTGCTGCGCCGCTACAGCGAGGCCCTGACCGGCGCGGCCCCGCTCTTCCGCTTCATGCAGGAGAACCAGGCGACGGTGCGCGAGCTGAGCATCGGCGAGACCTTCAAGGACCGCATGCTCTCCATGCTGGACATCATCAAGGAGCCGGAGGCGGCGCTGCCGGACCAGGTCCGCTGCATCAGCGCGCTCTTCACGATGCACGCCGGGATGTTCGTCCTCAAGGACGTCGAAGGCGACCCCGAGGAGAAGCGCAAGGCTGTCCTCGAGGTCGCGATCGATCTGGTGACGCGGGCGCACGGCGCCGCCACGTCGTAAGCCACGGGCCTCTCGGCACGCGTGGTGCCTGTGTGCCCCTGGGCCTGCCGGGCAGGCCCGGCGCGGCTTCCGTCAGACGGTGACGCCCTTGCCGCGCAGGAAGCTGACCGGGTCGACGGCGGACCCGTAGTTCGCGGTCGTACGGATCTCGAAGTGCAGGTGAGGTCCGCTGGAGTTACCGGTGTTGCCGGAGAGCGCTATGTGCTGACCGGTGGAGACGACCTGGCCGACCTTCACGTCCACGCGGGACAGGTGCGCGTACTGCGAGTAGGTGCCGTTGCCGTGCTTGATGACGACGGCGTTGCCGTACGCGGGACCGTCACCGGCGCCGTTGCCGCCGGTCTTCACGACCGTGCCGCCGTGGGCGGCGACGACCTGGGTGCCCTGCGGCACGGCGTAGTCCTGGCCGGAGTGCTTGTGCGACCACATGCCGCCGGCCTGGTTGAAGCTGGCGGACAGCTTGTACTGCTTCACCGGGTCGACCCAGGAGGGGGCCTTCTTGGCAGCAGCCTTCTTGGCGGCGGCCTTCTTGGCAGCGGCCTTCTTGGCGGCGGCGGCCTTCGCCGTGTCGGCGGCCTTCTTGGTCTTCGCCGCGGTGTCGGCGGCGGCCTTGGCCTGCGCCGCGGCCTGGGTCTGCACCGCGCTGGCCGTGGTGCCGGAGGCGGCGGTGGCCAGCGTGGTGTCGGCGGCGGCCGCGACCCCGGCGCCCAGAGCGACCGAGGCACCGAGCCCGACGGTCAGGACGGCCGCCCGCATACGGAGCTGGGACGCACGGGAGTGACGGGGCGAGACGCGCTTCGACATGTAAACCTCTTCGAGACGGGGACGGGGCACAAAGAACACCCGGCACACAGGCATCTGCCGGGTGGACCATCCCTTGGTAACCCGGCTCCCCAGGAAGCCCCAAACCGCCTATCTACGAACCAAGGCCGTAGTTCGCCTCAAAACTTTCGACTTCTTGACAGATCATTCGATGGCCTAAGAATCTCGCCCATTTCGGCCACACGGGGAGGTTTAGCCCCACCTGAAGGCCACGATGCCCTGGGATGTGGCACCCAGGCCGCACGTACACCCCCATGGTTCGAGCGGCCCTCACCCCTGTGGGCCAAAGGTCCTTTTTGTCCCTTCGCGTCCGTCCACTATTCCACCTAGTAACGGACAAATCGCCTGTGCGTCATGTCACCGGGGGCCGAGATCCAGGCGGCTGGAAATGTGACGCGGGCTACGCGATCGCCCCCCTCCCGAAGGGCCTGCCGACCCCGCTCACGGTGGCTCTCGGGCGGCCCCGGTCCGGCGTACGAGCACGCCAAAGGGGCTGCCCCGGGACCGAAGTCCCGGGGCAGCCCCTTGTGAAGCGAACCCGGAGGTTACGCGTCCTTGCTCAGGTTGGGACCGGCGCCGCCGGCCGCCTGCTCGATCGGCGGGACGTCGGGGAGCGCCGACTTCTCCTCACCCCGGAAGGTGAAGGTCTTGGCGTCGCCCTCGCCCTCCGTGTCCACGACCACGATGTGGCCCGGACGCAGCTCACCGAAGAGGATCTTCTCGGACAGGGTGTCCTCGACCTCGCGCTGGATCGTGCGACGCAGCGGACGCGCGCCGAGCACGGGGTCGTAGCCCTTCTTGGCGAGGAGCTCCTTCGCGGACTGGGAGAGCTCGATGCCCATGTCCCGGTCCTTGAGGCGCTCGTCCACCTTGCCGACCATCAGGTCGACGATCTTGAGGATGTCCTCCTGCGTGAGCTGCGGGAAGACCACGACGTCGTCGACACGGTTGAGGAACTCGGGACGGAAGTGCTGCTTGAGCTCGTCCGACACCTTGTTCTTCATGCGCTCGTAGTTGGTCTTCGTGTCACCCGAGGCCGCAAAGCCCAGGTTGAAGCCCTTCGAGATGTCCCGCGTGCCGAGGTTGGTCGTCATGATGATGACCGTGTTCTTGAAGTCCACGACGCGGCCCTGGGAGTCGGTCAGGCGACCGTCCTCCAGGATCTGCAGCAGCGAGTTGAAGATGTCCGGGTGAGCCTTCTCCACCTCGTCGAACAGGACGACGGAGAACGGCTTGCGGCGCACCTTCTCGGTCAGCTGACCGCCCTCCTCGTAGCCCACGTAACCGGGGGGCGAACCGAAGAGACGCGAGACCGTGTGCTTCTCGCTGAACTCCGACATGTCGAGGGAGATCAGCGCGTCCTCGTCACCGAAGAGGAACTCGGCGAGCGCCTTGGACAGCTCGGTCTTACCGACACCGGACGGGCCGGCGAAGATGAACGAGCCACCCGGACGCTTCGGGTCCTTCAGACCGGCGCGCGTACGGCGGATCGCCTTGGAGAGCGCCTTGACGGCGTCCTTCTGGCCGATGACCCGCTTGTGGAGCTCGTCCTCCATGCGCAGCAGACGCGAGGACTCCTCCTCGGTCAGCTTGAAGACCGGGATGCCGGTGGCGGTCGCGAGGACCTCGGCGATCAGCTCGCCGTCGACCTCGGCGACGACGTCCATGTCGCCGGCCTTCCACTCCTTCTCGCGCTTGGCCTTCGCGGCGAGGAGCTGCTTCTCCTTGTCACGCAGGGAGGCGGCCTTCTCGAAGTCCTGCGAGTCGATCGCGGACTCCTTGTCGCGGCGCACGCCCGCGATCTTCTCGTCGAACTCGCGCAGGTCCGGCGGCGCCGTCATCCGACGGATGCGCATCCGGGAGCCCGCCTCGTCGATCAGGTCGATCGCCTTGTCGGGGAGGAACCGGTCGGAGATGTAGCGGTCCGCGAGCGTCGCGGCCTGGACCAGAGCCTCGTCCGTGATCGAGACGCGGTGGTGCGCCTCGTAGCGGTCGCGCAGGCCCTTGAGGATCTCGATGGTGTGCGGGAGGGAAGGCTCCGCCACCTGGATCGGCTGGAAGCGGCGCTCCAGGGCCGCGTCCTTCTCGAGGTGCTTGCGGTACTCGTCCAGGGTCGTGGCACCGATGGTCTGGAGCTCACCGCGGGCCAGCATCGGCTTCAGGATCGAAGCGGCGTCGATGGCGCCCTCGGCGGCACCCGCACCGACCAGCGTGTGCAGCTCGTCGATGAACAGGATGATGTCGCCGCGGGTGCGGATCTCCTTGAGCACCTTCTTCAGGCGCTCCTCGAAGTCACCGCGGTAGCGGGAGCCGGCGACCAGCGCGCCCAGGTCGAGGGTGTAGAGGTGCTTGTCCTTGAGGGTCTCGGGCACCTCGCCCTTGACGATGGCCTGCGCGAGGCCTTCGACGACGGCGGTCTTGCCGACGCCGGGCTCGCCGATGAGGACCGGGTTGTTCTTCGTGCGGCGGGACAGCACCTGCATGACCCGCTCGATCTCCTTCTCGCGCCCGATGACCGGGTCGAGCTTGGACTCACGAGCGGCCTGGGTGAGGTTCCGGCCGAACTGGTCGAGGACCAGGGACGTCGAGGGGGTGCCCTCGGCAGGCCCGCCGGCGGTGGCGGTCTCCTTGCCCTGGTAACCGGAGAGCAGCTGGATCACCTGCTGCCGCACGCGGTTGAGGTCTGCGCCCAGCTTGACCAGGACCTGGGCGGCGACGCCCTCGCCCTCACGGATCAGGCCGAGCAGGATGTGCTCCGTGCCGATGTAGTTGTGGCCCAGCTGAAGGGCCTCGCGGAGCGACAGCTCCAGGACCTTCTTGGCACGGGGAGTGAAGGGGATGTGCCCGGACGGGGCCTGCTGCCCCTGCCCGATGATCTCCTCCACCTGCTGGCGGACCGCCTCGAGCGAAATCCCGAGGCTCTCCAGGGCCTTAGCGGCGACACCCTCACCCTCGTGGATCAGGCCCAGGAGGATGTGCTCGGTGCCGATGTAGTTGTGGTTGAGCATCCGGGCTTCTTCCTGAGCCAGGACGACAACCCGCCGCGCGCGGTCGGTGAACCTCTCGAACATCGTTAATCGCTCCTCAGAGCGGTCAGGCAGTAAGGGGACGCTCCCCTCCCTGTCCTTCCGCAGCTTAGTCCCGCAAGCGGGGACCGCTCATTCCAACTGCCGACACCGTCCTTGGCCTCCTGACCCCGAACGCCGACATATGCTCCAACCCGATGGTGCGAGACGATGTTCCCGCAGGCCAGGCAGTTACCCCCACCATCAGTACGCCGATGGCGAACGTGAGACCGCCTTTCCTTGCGTGTCGCCCCCTCCCACTAGGGATGTCTTACCCGTACGCACGGACACTCCATGCCGCGCGCACCCCTCCCCTCCGCTATGGGCGAACACCCTCGCGCCGCCAAGCGCTCCTGCACGCCCCCTTTCGCCGCACGCTTCGCGTTCGACGAAACACCCAGCGTAACTTGGGGGCCCTCCGAACGGTTGCTCTGGCATGGTTCCCACCGTTCCCCCTCCTCGTCGCCCGCTCGGTTCCGGCTGCGCCGACGGCACCGAAGACCCGGTGCGGCGCTGGTACGAGAACGAACTGGGCTGGGCCACCGTGCCCGGGCCGCCCACGGGAATCCTCACGGGGCTGCGCTTCGACGTCCTGGAGGTGCCCGCCGAGGCCGGAATGGCGGCGCTGCGGCATCTGGGCCCGACGTCCCCGGTCGCCCTCCAGGGGGACCGGATGCGGCTACTGGTCGCCGAGGGCGGCGCGGAGGAGCTGCCCGGGCTGCTGGACTGGCTGGAGTGGGGCACTCTGGCGCTGGATCTCACCGCGATCGGCGCGGGCGGGCGCATCGAGGCGCCGGTGCCGCCGGGAGGGGCCGGCGGCCGTCCGCCGGCCGCCGGAGGCGGTCCGCAGGGGGCCGCCGTCTGGCTGCGGCCCCCCGAGCCGGGGTGCGAGGTCGAACCCTCACTGCCGACGCTGTCGGCCGTGGGGGGCGGTGGGGGCGCCCCCGATCTCGTACGAGTCGTGGACACGATGGCAACCCACTGCCACCGTGTCCGGCTGCGGCGCGCGTGCGCTCAGCCGTTGGCCTTCTCGTAGGCCTCGCGAATGGACGCGGGAACGCGGCCACGGTCGTTGACCTCGTAGCCGTTCTCCTTCGCCCACGCGCGGATCTGCGCGGTGTCCTGGCTGCCACCGGAAGCGGCGCGCGCCTTTCCACGTCCACCCGACGAGCGGCCTCCGGTGCGACGACCACCCTTCACGTAAGGGTCGAGAAGACCGCGAAGCTTGTCGGCATTGGCGGTCGTGAGGTCGATCTCGTACGTCTTGCCGTCCAGCGCGAACGTCACGGTCTCGTCCGCCTCGCCACCGTCGAGGTCGTCGACAAGAAGGACCTGAACCTTCTGTGCCACCGGATTTCCTTTCATCGATAACCGTGGGGCGGAGGGCCGGCGGCATGCGCCGCTGTTTCGCGTCCCCTGTTATATGCAGTACTGCAGTACGTCGGAAAGCAAACCGCTTTTGCCGGAAAAACACAAACCCCTGGGGAGGACTCACAGCCCGCGGGAAGACCGGAAACATGCGCGTTTCGGACATAGGGAACCCGGGCATGGCTCCCCGCCGGAATAGTCGCCGGCGATCACAGATGCAGAAGCATCCGACTGTTGCCCAAGGTGTTCGGTTTCACTCGTTCGAGACCGAGGAACTCCGCCACGCCCTCGTCGTAGGAACGCAGCAGCTCCGCGTAGACATCGGTGTCAACCGGCGTCTCACCGATCTCGGTGAAGCCGTGTTTCGCGAAGAAGTCCACTTCGAAGGTCAGACAGAAAACGCGCCGAACGCCGAGCCAGCGAGCGGTCTGCAGCAACTTCCCGAGCAGATGGTGGCCCACTCCCACACCCCTGACCGCGGGGTTCACGGCGAGCGTGCGGACTTCCGCGAGGTCTTCCCACATCACGTGCAGCGCCCCGCAGCCCACCACCTCGGCGTTGTCGTCGCGTTCCGCGACCCAGAACTCCTGGATGTCCTCGTAAAGCGTCACCGTCGCTTTGTCGAGCAGGATGCGGCGCTCCACGTACGAGTCGAGGAGCCGGCGCACCGCCGGGACATCGCTGGTCCTGGCCCGGCGGACGGTGATGGCTTTTGCGGGGGCTTCGGGATGCTCTGCTGGCATGGGCGGACGCTATCGTCCGGTGTCGTCCTGAGGCGCGGCGGGGTTCTCGTCGGGACGGCCGGAGGTTTCATCCTCGGTTTCGGACGTTTCCGGACCCTGCACGATGGCTACCGCGTTGCGCAGCGCGAGACGCTGTTCCTCGCTCATCATCCCGAAGAAGGCCACGAGAGCGGCCGCCGGGTTGTCGCTCTGGGACCAGGCCTCGTTCATCAGGGCGGCGGCGTAGGCGGCTCGTGTGGAGACCGCTTCATATCGATAGGCCCGGCCTTCGGCCTCGCGGCGCACCCAGCCCTTCTGATGGAGATTGTCCAAAACGGTCATCACCGTGGTGTACGCGATGGACCGTTCCTGCTGAAGGTCTTCCAGGACTTCTCGAACGGTCACCGGGCGGTTCCACTTCCACACCCGCGTCATGACCGCGTCTTCGAGTTCTCCCAATGGGCGAGGCACAGCCAGAACAATAGTGGGAGAAGCCGCCGATGGCGTGCCGGACGTGCGCTTTCAACGGCAAACGGCAACAAAAAGGGCGTACGACTCGAACATCGGATGAGTCGTACGCCCGGGTGGGGCGGGGTCTCGCCCGAGGTCCGGCCGCGGCTGCGGCGGGGCCTCGGGCGGGAGTGGTCCGGGGGCCTCAGGCGCCGGTGTCCCGCGGGGCCTGGCGGGCGCCCTCGGCGCGGGCGAGGGCGGCGTCGACGACGGCGTCCTCCTTGGCCTTGTTGGCCCCACCCTGGGTCTTCACGATCGTCACGATCAGCCCGATGAAGAACACGGCCATCACGACGGGGGGCACGAGCGCGGAGACGTAGTCCATGGCTCCAGGGTAGCTAGCCCGCCGCCAGCTCCTGATGCGGGTCGGCGGTCGGCGGTCCCGGTTTGCGCTTCGGCGGGAAGACCTCGCCGGGCGTGGGGATGGGGCGGTCCGGGCGCGGACTCTTCACGGGGGGCTGCGGCCTGGGCTCCGCCGGGCGCCCGGCGGGCTTCTTGGCGGGGTCTCCGGCGGCCTCGCGGGCACGGTCGGAGCGGGGGCCGCCGAGGCGGCCGGACGGGCCGGAGAGGCCGCCCGGGAGGGCGAGGAGGTGGCTGCGGGAGGCCGGGACGGTGGGGGTGGAGCGGGTCGCGAGGCGCGCGCGGACGTCCTGCTCGGCGAGGACGCGGCAGCGGTCCAGGAGGACGGCCGCGGCGGGGTTGCCGCGGAGGGCGCGCAGGGCGGCGAGGTCGTCCGGGACGGGCCGGTAGCCGGCGCCCAGGACGTCGTCCAGGAGCGCGAGGTAGCCGGTGACGGTGCCGGGCAGGGCGGCGCGGTAGCGGGTGAGTTCGGCCAGCATGAAGGCCCGGAGCCTTTCTCCCTCGCGGGTCGCCTCGTCTAGGGACTCGGCGAGTCGGAGACAGTCCTGGACGTCCTCGGCCGGGGCGGGGCTGGGGTGGAGGGCGAGGGCGAGAGCACGGCGGAGCACACGCAGCTCCTCCGCGCCGAACGCCATGCCGCCGCGGGATCCATATGGCGTGGGCATGCGGCGACGATACGCGCTAATCAGACAAAATTCGCATACCGGGGTGTTGTGGCGTGGGGGTTGCTCTGTCCGGCGCCATCGGGGGGCGGGGCCGTTCGTCGGTGGGGGTGCGCTGTCGGTGCGGGTGCGCTGCGGGTGGTGGGTGGGTCGGGGCCGTGCCGGTACATCCGCCCGTCGCCAGTTGGCACCTCCGTCCGTCACCAGCGTTCCTCGGTGGGGTGTGGCCCCGTCTCGACGGGCATCTGATGTACCGGCACGGCCCCTTCCGTGCACTGGCGGCTGCGGGCGCGTACCCATTGCGCTGCGGGCACGCGGGGGGCGCAGGCGGTACCCCTTCGGCGCCGGGTTCGCCGTCCCGCCCCGGCGCCGGCCGGGGCGGTAGGGCTGACGGCGGGGTGAGGGGGTGGTCAGGTGCGGGAGACGTTCCGCTCGTAGACCATGCGGAGGCCGATCAGCGTGAGCCAGGGCTCGTGCTCGTCGATCACGGAGGACTCTCCGAGCACCATCGGCGCCAGCCCGCCCGTCGCGATGACGGTCACCTCGTCCGGGTCCTCGGACAGCTCGCGGGCCATCCGGTTGACGACTCCGTCGACCTGGCCGGCAAAGCCGTAGATGATCCCGGACTGCATGGCCTCGACCGTGTTCTTGCCGATCACCGCGCGCGGGCGGGCCACCTCGATCTTGCGGAGCTGGGCGCCCTTGACCCCGAGCGCGTCGACGGAGATCTCGATGCCGGGGGCGATGACACCGCCCACGTACTCACCGCGCGCGCTGACCGCGTCGAACGTCGTCGCCGTCCCGAAGTCGACGACGATCGCCGGCCCGCCGTAGAGCTCCACGGCGGCCACCGAGTTGATGATGCGGTCCGCGCCGACCTCCTTGGGGTGGTCGGTGAGGATCGGCACGCCGGTCTTCACGCCGGGTTCGACGAGGACCGCGGGGACGTCGCCGTAGTACCGGCGGGTCACCTCGCGCAGCTCGTGCAGGACCGACGGGACGGTGGCGCAGATCGCGATGCCGTCGATGCCGTCGCCGAGTTCCTCGCCGAGCAGCGGGTGCATCCCCATCAGGCCCTGGAGGAGGACGGCGAGCTCGTCGGCCGTACGGCGGGCGTCGGTGGAGATGCGCCAGTGCTCGACGATCTCCTCGCCGTCGAAGAGGCCGAGGACCGTATGGGTGTTGCCGACGTCGATCGTGAGGAGCATCTGTCCTACTCCGCCTCGTCCGTCGACGCCTCGCGCAGGTCGAGGCCGATGTCCAGGATGGGTGCGGAGTGGGTGAGGGCACCCACCGCCAGGTAGTCGACGCCCGTCTTCGCGTAGGCCTCCGCGTTGTCGAGGGTGAGCCGGCCCGACGCCTCCAGCAGGGCGCGGCCCTCGACGATCGCGACGGCCTCCTCGCACTCGGCCGGGGTGAAGTTGTCCAGCAGGATCAGGTCGGCGCCCGCGTCCACCACCTCGCGCAGCTGGCTCAGGGTGTCGACCTCGACCTCGATCGCCAGCTCCGGGAAGCTCGCCCGGACGGCCTGGAAGGCCTGCGCCACGCCGCCCGCGGCGACCACGTGGTTGTCCTTGACGAGGGCCGCGTCCGAGAGCGACATGCGGTGGTTGACGCCGCCGCCCATGCGCACCGCGAACTTCTCCAGGGAGCGCAGTCCGGGCGTCGTCTTGCGGGTGTCGCGCACCCGCGCCGAGGTGCCCTCCAGGGCGTCGGCCCACGCGCGCGTGGCGGTGGCGATGCCGGAGAGCCGGCACAGCAGGTTGAGCGCGCTGCGCTCGGCGGTCAGCAGGTCACGGGTGCGGGTGGTGACGCTGAGGAGCTTCTGGCCCGCCTCCACGCGGTCGCCGTCCAGGACGTGCCGCTCCACCTCGAACTCGTCCGTGCAGACGACCGAGATGACGGCCTCGGCGACCCGCAGTCCCGCCACGACGCCCGCCTCGCGGGCGGTGAAGTCGGCGGTGGACACGGCGTCCTCGGGGATCGTCGCGACGGTCGTCACGTCCACGCCGTGGTCGAGGTCCTCCTCGATGGCGAGGTGCGCGATGTCCTCGACCTCCACGGGGTCGAGCCCCGCGTCGGCCAGGAGCTGGGCGAGGGCGGGGTCGAGCCCGCACTCCAGGTACTCCTCGCCCGGTTCGGCGGCGCAGCCGCAGCCGTCGCCGCAGCCGCCGCTCTGGGCGAGGGGAAGGTCGGGGGTGCTCACTTCGGTCACTGCTCCTGGGGACGGGGCGACGGCTGGGGCATGGAGGTTCCCGTGGTCCGGGTGGGACCGGAGGACTCGGGAAGGGTCGGGGGGAAGTCTGCTGTCTCGGTGGTGCGCACGGCGAGCGAGCGGTCGGGATTCAGCCGTACGACGATGTGCCGCCGCCAGTCCGTGTCGTCGCGGTCGGCGTGGTCCTCGCGCCAGTGGCAGCCGCGGGTCTCCTCGCGGCGCAGGGCGGCGGCGACCAGGACCCGGGCGACGCACAGGAGGTTGGTGGACTCCCACGTGTCGACGCCGGGCTCGGAGGTCTTGCCGTTCTCGTCGAGGGCGTCGCGGGCGTCCGCGTGCAGGCGCTGGAGGCGGTCGGCGGCGGCGGCAAGGGAGTCGGCCGAGCGCAGCACACCGGCGCCGTCGGTCATGATCCGCTGGATGGCGAACCTGGCCTCCGGGGCGAGCAGCGGGTGCGCGGGCCGCTCGGGGTGCGGGACGGGTGCCGGCACGCGCGCGTGGAGGTGGTCCTCCGCGTGGCGGCCGGCGATGTCGGCGGCGATCCGCTCGGCGTAGACCAGCCCCTCCAGGAGGGAGTTGGAGGCGAGCCGGTTGGCACCGTGGACGCCGGTGCAGGCGACCTCGCCGCACGCGTACAGGCCGGGGACGGTCGTACGGCCGTGGTGGTCGGTGCGGACACCGCCGGAGGCGTAGTGGGCGGCCGGGGCGACGGGGATGGGCTCGGTCACCGGGTCGATGCCGTGGGCACGGCAGGCGGCCAGGATGGTCGGGAAGCGGTGCTCCCACATGTCGGCGCCGAAGTGCCGGGCGTCGAGGAACATGTGCTCGGCGTCCAGCTCCTGCATGCGGCGCATGATGCCCTTGGCGACGATGTCGCGGGGCGCGAGCTCGGCCAGCTCGTGCTGTCCGGTCATGAAGCGCACACCGTCGGCGTCGACCAGGTGGGCGCCCTCGCCGCGCACCGCCTCGGAGACCAGGGGCTGCTGGCCCTCCGCGTCCGCGCCGAGGAAGAGCACCGTCGGGTGGAACTGCACGAACTCCAGGTCGCTGACCTCGGCGCCGGCGCGCAGGGCGAGCGCCACACCGTCGCCGGTGGAGACGGACGGGTTGGTGGTGGCCGAGAAGACCTGTCCCATGCCGCCGGTCGCGAGGACCACGGCGGGCGCGTGGACGGCGCCCACGCCGTCGTGCTGGCCCTCGCCCATGACGTGCAGCGTGACCCCGGCGGTGCGGCCGTCGGCGTCCGTGAGGAGGTCCAGGACCAGCGCGTTCTCGACCGTGCGCAGGCCCCGCGCGCGGACCGCGTCGACGAGCGCGCGGGAGATCTCGGCGCCGGTCGCGTCGCCGCCCGCGTGTGCGATGCGGCGGCGGTGGTGGCCGCCCTCGCGGGTCAGTTCCAGGGCGCCCTCGGCGGACTCGTCGAAGTGGGCGCCGGTCGCGATCAGCCGCCGTACGGCGTCGGGGCCCTCGGTGACGAGGATGCGGACGGCCTCCTCGTCGCACAGGCCGGCGCCCGCCACGAGGGTGTCGTCCAGGTGCTGCTCGGGGGTGTCGCCCTCGCCGAGGGCGGCGGCGATGCCGCCCTGCGCCCAGCGCGTGGAGCCGTCGTCCAGGCGGGCCTTGGTGACGACGACCGTCCGCAGGCCCGCGGCCTCGCAGCGGAGGGCCGCGGTGAGCCCGGCGACGCCGGAGCCGACCACGACGACGTCGGCCTCGACGGACCAGCCGGGGGCGGGGGCGTGCAGGCGTATGCCGGTACCTGTGCCGGTCACGAGGCGGCTCCGAAGGTCAGGGGGATGTTGTCGATCAGCCGGGTCGCCCCGACCCGGGCGGCGACGGCGAGGACCGCCTCGCCGGTGTGGTCGTCCGTGATATCGGTGAAGTCCGAGGGGTCGACCAGGGCCAGGTAGTCCAGGACCAGCGCGGGCTCCAGGCGGGCCGCGTCGTCCAGGACGAGGCGGGCGGCGGCGCGCACGGCGGCCGGGCCCGAGGTGCCCGCGGGGGCCGCCTTGGCGACGGCGTGCGCGTCGGCGGCGGCGCGGGACTCCCCTATGGCGCTGAGCGCCTCGGCACGCGCCCGCGTGGCGGGCACTTCCCGGGCCCGGGCCCGCAGGGCCTCCTGCGCGGCGTGCCGGTCGCGGCCCGCGAACAGGGCCTGGGAGAGCGCGAGCGCGGTGCGGCGCTCGTCGGCGGAGAGGTACCGGTTGCGGCTGGACAGGGCGAGCCCGTCCTCCTCGCGCACGGTGGGTACGCCGACGATCTCCACGCCGAAGTTCAGGTCGCGCACCATGCGGCGGATCAGGGCGAGCTGCTGGGCGTCCTTCTGCCCGTACAGCGCCACGTCGGGCCGGGTGAGGTGCAGCAGCTTGGCGACGACGGTGAGCATGCCGTCGAAGTGCCCGGGCCGTACCGAGCCCTCCAGGCGTCCGCCCATGGGGCCCGCGCTGACGCGGACCTGCGGTTCGCCGCCCGGGTAGACCTCGTCCACGGCGGGGGCGAACACGACGTCCGCGCCCGCCGCCTCGGCGATCTTGAGGTCGGCGTCGAGGGTGCGCGGATAGCGGTCGAGGTCCTCGCCCGCGCCGAACTGCAGCGGGTTCACGAAGACCGTGACGACCACTTCGCCGTCGCCGCCGGCGATCTCGCGGGCGGTGCGGATCAGGGTGGCGTGGCCCTCGTGCAGGGCGCCCATGGTCATCACCACGGCGCGCCGGCCGGTGCGTGCGCGCGCGTGCAGGTCGTCTGCGGTGCGCAGCAGGGCGGTGGTCATCGGTCGCTCCCGTCGGGGCGCAGGAGGGGCGTGGTCATCGGTCGCTCCCGTCGTCGGGCAGGGTCGCACCGTCGGCGAGCACCCCCAGCAGGTCTTCGGCGAGTTCCGGCTTGAGCAGTCCGTGGGCGAGGGCGCGGTCGGCGGTCGCGCGGGCCATCGCCAGGTAGCCGGCGACGGTCCCCGGGGCGTGCCGGCGCAATTCGGCGACGTGCGCGGCGACGGTGCCCGCGTCCCCCCGCGCCACCGGGCCGGTGAGAGCCGCGTCGCCGGACCTGAGGGCGTTGTCGAGGGCGGCGCCGAGCAGCGGGCCGAGCATGCGGTCGGGGGCCTCCACGCCCGCGGTGCGCAGCAGCTCCATGGACTCGGCGACGAGGGTCACCAGGTGGTTCGCCCCGAGGGCGAGGGCCGCGTGGTAGAGCGGCCTGCTCTCCTCGGCGATCCACTCCGGCTCGCCGCCCATCTCGATCACCAACGCCTCGGCGGCCAGGCGCAGCTCCTCGGGAGCGGTGACCCCGAAGGAGCAGCCGGCCAGTCGCTGGACGTCCACGGCGGTGCCGGTGAAGGTCATCGCCGGGTGCAGCGCGAGCGGCAGGGCGCCCGCGCGCAGCGCGGGGTCGAGCACCCGTGCGCCGTACCGCCCGGAGGTGTGGACGAGCAGTTGGCCCGGGCGGACGGCTCCGGTGTCGGCGAGCCCCTCGACGAGGCCGGGCAGGGCGTCGTCGGGGACGGTCAGCAGGACCAGGTCGGCGCGCTCCATGACCTGGGCCGGGGTGACCAGGGGCACGTCGGGGAGCATGCGCGCGGCGCGCCGGACGGAGGCGTCGGAGACCCCGGAGACGGCCACCGGGCGGTGTCCGGCCAGCTGGAGGGACGCGGCCAGCGCGGGGCCGACGCGTCCGGCGCCGACGACGCCGACGGTGAGCCGCGCGGGGCGGTCCTTGGGCTCTGGCTGTTGGAATGTACTCACTCGACGGCGGCCTTCCCGTTCCAGTCCGCTCGGGGTACCGGACGATTTCTCGTCATGTTAACGCGATCGGTTCGAGGGCCGGTCGGTTGTCCACAGCCTGTGGGTTTCCGCGGACCTTCGGAAGACCCGGAATCGGGGTGCCGGTGCGGGTCGCCGCGGGGGATGATCCCGGGATGAGCGATACGGCGGAGCAGAGCGAAGAGCGGGCGGCGCAGGACGACGGGCAGGCGCCGGGGACCGGCCCCGGCCAGGGCGGGACCCCCTCGGCCGGGCAGCGCAGGGAGCGGCGGACGGCCGCCTACCGGGGCGCCCGCCGGCTGCTCGCCCGTACCGGTCACCGGTCCACCCTCCGGGAGCGGCTGGCGCTTCTGGACGACGCGGCGGACCTGTACGACCTGGACGAGCCCGTGGACGTCTACGGGAACGGGATCGTCGAGGCCCTGGAGGAGCGGGTCGCCGGGCTGCTGGGCACGGAGGCCGCCGCCTACTTCCCCACCGGCACGATGGCCCAGCAGGTGGCCCTGCGCTGCTGGGCGGCCCGTACCGGGAACCCGACCGTCGCCCTGCACGCGCTGTCCCACCCCGAGGTGCACGAGCGGAACGCGTTCAGCACGGTCAGCGGGCTGCGCCCGGTCCGGGTGGCGGACGGACCCCGGCTGCCGACCGCCGAGGAGGTACGCGACTTCGAGGAACCCTTCGGCGCGCTGATGCTCGAACTGCCGCTCCGGGACGCCGGTTTCGTCCTGCCCACCTGGGAGGAGCTCACCGGGGCGGTGGACGCGGCCCGGGAGCGGGACGCGGTGGTCCACATCGACGGGGCCCGCCTGTGGGAGTGCACCTCGCACTTCGGGCGCCCGCTGGACGAGATCGCGGGCCTCGCGGACAGCGTCTACGTGTCGTTCTACAAGTCCCTCGACGGGTACGGCGGTGCCGCGCTGGCCGGTCCGCGGACCCTGGTCGACGAGGCGAAGACCTGGCGCCACCGCTACGGCGGCATGATCATCCAGCAGTTCCCCGCGGTGCTGTCGGCGCTCGCCGGCCTGGAGCGCGAGCTGCCCCGGCTGCCGGAGTACGTGTCCCACGCGCGCGTGGTCGCCGGCGCGCTGCGGGAGGGCTTCGCCGCCGCGGGGGTGCCGTGGGCGCGCGTCCACCCCGAGCAGCCGCACACCCACCAGTTCCAGGTGTGGCTGCCGTACGACCCGCTGGTGCTGGACGACGCGGCCGTCGCACAGGCCGAGGAGACCGGCACGTTCCTGTTCGCCAACAACTGGATCCGGGGCGGACCGGGGGTGTCGTACATCGAGATGACCGTGCGGTCCGCGGGTCTGGAGTGGACGGCGGAGGACGTCGGGAAGGCCGTGGCGGACTTCGTGGCACGGCTGCCCGCCGCCCCCTAGGCGGGCCGCGGGCACGGCCGCCCGGCGCGGCGCGGGCCCTCCGTGCGGCAGGGGCGGCGCCAGGCCGCGCCCGGACCGGGTCAGCGGCCCGGGTGCGGCCGGGCGTGCAGCCACCGGCTCACGGCACCCCGCATCCGCCCGCGGGCCGGGCGCCCCGCGACGACGGCCCGGAACCGCCGGAGCTCGCGCAGCTCGCGCACGGCCTCCCGGTCGTGCGCGCCGGGCGCGGGCGGGACGGGCTCGCCGTGCTGCCGGGCGCGGTAGGTGTCCAGGAGGTACTGCTGGGTGACGCTCATGGCGGACCGCCTCTTCGGGACGGGAACGGATGGGATCCGGTGGGCCCGCGGTGCCCCGGTGCATCCCAGCCTGCGCCCGTTCGCGGCGTCTGTCCCCCCGGTCCACGGCCTACGTCGATCGGGGACGGCGTTGTCGGTGGCGCGGTGCACCATGAAGGCATGAGCGTGAGCATCGACATCACCGGGCTGCGGCGGGAGCGGGTCGCCGTCGTGCCATCCCCGCTGGCCGAGCTCGGGATGGCGCTGCACGCGCTGTCCGAGCCCGGGCACCACCCGGGGCTCCAGGGCTGGGCGACCACCGTGACCGCGGGCCTCGACCCGCACCTCGCGGACCGCATGTGCGAGGCCGACTTCCTGTGGCGTACGACGTTCTCGGACCTCTTCCTGCCTGCCGCGGGCATCCCGGGCGGCTCCACCCCGCCCGGGGCCACGCTCACCGAGGACCTGGACCTGCTGGACAAGCTGACGGACGAGCAGTTCGTGGCCGCGACGCTGGAGTTCACGGGTGCGCTGGCGTACGACGTGCCCGGTCCCGACGCGCTCCGCGACCCGCGGCTGCGCGCGCGTGCCCTGGACCTGGCCGCCTCCCGCGGGCCGCGCCAGGTGCGTTTCGCCCGGCGGCTGCTGGAGGACCCGCCCGGCGTGCGGGCCTGGCTGCGGCAGTTCCTCCAGGACTGCGACGAGGCCTTCTTCGCCGAGGCGTGGTCCCGGCTGCGGCACCAGCTCGCGGCGGACGCCCGGCACAAGACGGATCTGTTCCGGCGCAGGAGCCTGGCCGAGGCGCTGGCCTCGGTCTCCCCGGCCGTGGTGCTGGACGAGCCCGCCGGGCGGATCACCGTGGACAAGCTGGCCGACGGTCGCACGGCGACCGTCGACGGCGGCCTTCTGCTCGTGCCCACCACGCTCGGCTGGCCCCATCTGATGGTCCTCCACCGCCACGGCTGGCAGCCGGTGCTGCACTACCCCGTCGGGTCCCCCGAGATGGCCGCCCCGCCCTCGGTCGAGCAGCTGACCCTGCGGATGACGGCGCTGTCCCATCCCGTGCGGATGCGGATCTGCCGTCATCTGGCCCGTACCGCCTACACCACGGGCGAGCTGGCGCAGGTGCACGGCATGACGGCCCCCGAGATATCCCGGCACCTCGGCGTCCTCAAGAAGGCCGGCCTGCTCACCACGCGCCGGCGCGGGCGCTACGTCCTGCACCAGCTGGACGTCACCGTGGTGGCCCGGCTCGGCAGCGACTTCCTGGAGGGCATCCTGCGCTAGGTCGTGTGCGGGAGGGCGTCAGTCGAAGCGGATGTGCCTGGCCCCCGTCCACGCCCGCCGCAGGCGCCCGCGCAGGGCGCCGTCCCGGTTCGGCGTGAGCGTCAGTCCGGCCAGGACGGCGATCCGCTCGGCGGTCCTGGCGACGGTCGTGCGGTCGGTCCACAGGTGCTCGGCGAACTCCGGCTCGCGCAGCCGCTCCAGACAGTGGTCCAGCCGCCCCACGGCCCAGCTCTCCCGGCGCAGGGGGGCGTCCTTCCCGGCGACGTACCGGAGCAGGTGTCCGAAGCCGCGCTCGCGCAGCCGCTCCAGTACGGTCTCGCGCTCGGCGAGCAGCGCGAAGTGCCGTACGTCGTGGCCCAGTTCGCGCAGCCGGCCGACGGTCTCCGCGAAGTAGCGGGGCTCGGTGACCGTCATGGGGACGATCACGACTCCGTCGTGCTTCGCGAGGGCGAGATCCAGCACCTCGACCACGCCCTGCCGCCAGGACGTCAAGTCCTGGAAGTCGCCGCGCAGTTCGGGCGGCAGCATGCGGCGCAGCCCGAAGCCGGCGTGTTCCGGGTCGCAGATGACGGAGCCGGGCAGCCGGCGCCGGATCTCGTGTGCGGTCTGTGTCTTGCCGCCCCCGAAGGGGCCGTTGATCCACAGGAGCATGCACAGACCCTAGTGGCCCCCGGTCACCCGCCGGTCACGCGTCCGGGCGCCCCCGGACGCCCGCCTCAGCCGTGGCCGCCACCCGCCCGGACGAGCCCCGTCTCGTAGGCGAGGACGACGACCTGGACCCGGTCGCGCAACCCCAGCTTGGTGAGGATGCGGCCCACGTGCGTCTTGACGGTCGCCTCGGACAGGACCAGCCGGGCGGCGATCTCGCCGTTCGACAGCCCCTGCGCCACCAGCACCATGACCTCGCGCTCCCGGTCGGTGAGCCGCTCCAGCTCCTTGTGCTGGGGCTGCTTGCCGGCGCTGGGCAGCATCGGCGCGAACCGGTCCAGCAGGCGGCGGGTGGTGGAGGGCGCGACGACGGCGTCACCGCTGTGCACCGAGCGGATGGCGGTGAGCAGTTCGCCCGGCGGCACGTCCTTGAGCATGAAGCCGGAGGCGCCCGCCTTCAGCCCCGAGAACGCGTACTCGTCGAGGTCGAAGGTGGTCAGGATCAGCACCTTCGGCGGCTCGGGCTCGGAGCAGATCCGGCGGGTGGTCTCCACACCGTCCAGCTTCGGCATGCGGACGTCCATCAGCACCACGTCGACCTCGGTCCCCCGCAGCACCTGCAGCGCCTCGACGCCGTCGCCCGCCTCGGCCACGACCTCCATGTCCGGCTGGGCGGCGAGCACCATCCGGAAGCCGGTGCGCAGCAGCACCTGGTCGTCGACGAGCATCACGCGGATCGCCATCGGGGTCCTTTCAGAGACGTACGGGGGTCGGTGGATTCGGAGTCGGCGAGGCACGGGCGCGGGGCGACCGTACGGACGGGTGTCAGTGCGCGGGCTTGAGCGGCAGCAGGGCGCTGATGCGGAAGCCGCCGCCGGGGCGCGGTCCCGCGTCCAGGGTGCCGCCGACCATGCCCACGCGCTCGCGCATGCCGATGAGCCCGTGTCCGCGGCCGTCCGCGCCCCCTTCCTCGTACAGCTCGTGCGGGGCGCCCTTGCCGTCGTCCTCGACGAGCAGTCCGAGGCCGTCGTCGAAGTACACCAGGCGCACGCTCGCGCCGGCGTTCGGGCCGCCGTGCTTGCGGGTGTTGGTGAGGGCCTCCTGCACGATGCGGTACGCGGTGAGCTCGACGCCGCTGGGCAGCGGGCGCGGCGTGCCCTCGATCTTGTAGTCCACGGGCAGCCCCGCGGTGCGCACCTGCTCGATGAGGTCGTCGAGCTGGTCGACGTCGGGCTGCGGCACGTACTCGCCGCCCTCCTGGTGCTCGCCGGTGCGCAGCACGCCGAGCAGGCGGCGCATCTCGGCGAGGGCCTGCCGACCGGTGCCCGAGATGGTCTCCAGGGCCTTCTTGGCCTGGTCGGGGGCGGTGTCGAGGACGTAGGCGGCGCCGTCGGCCTGGACGACCATCACGGACACGTTGTGCGCGACGACGTCGTGCAGTTCGCGGGCGATCCGGGCGCGCTCGGCGGCGACCGCGACCTTGGACTGGGCCTCGCGCTCCTTCTCCAGGCGGGCCGCGCGCTCCTCCAGCTGGGCGAGGTAGGCACGGCGGGTGCGGATGGAGTCGCCGAGCACCCAGGCCAGCGCGAAGGGCACCGTCTGGAAGACCGCTATCAGGACGACCCCCGGGGTGCCCGCGGACTCCTGGGGCCAGCGCAGCTGCGACAGGGCCGCCGCGCACAGGCCGCCGACCAGCCCGAACCGGGAGGCCCAGCGGGCGCCGTCCGCGGCGACGGTGTAGATGATCACCAGCATCGCGAAGTCCGCCGGTGACACCCCCACGTCGAGGACGAGCTGCGCGACTCCGGTGGCCGCCGCCAGCACGAGCATCTTCTCGGGCATCCGGCGGCGCAGCGCGACGACCACACACAGGACGACGGCGACGGGGAGCGCCACGGCGAGCGGCCCCCGGTGTTCCGACGCCCCGCCGACACTGCCGAGGCTCACGCCGGTGATCCCGAGCAGGACGACGGCCCAGAAGCTGTCGACCCACGTCGGGTACCTGCGGAGAAAGTCATAGAGGCGCTGCACGTAACCCAGAGTAGGGAAGCGTGGTGTGTGCAGGGGTCAACCGGAGGATCGATCCGGAACCCGCACGCGTACTCCCCAAGGTGGAGGGCCACCAGTCCTGCGCGGGTACCGGGTCCTCCCGTGCGAAGCCGCTCCCCGGCGCCCCCGGGCCCGCGTGCGCCCCGTTCCCCGGTGCCCGCGGGGCGGCGTGCGCCCGCCTTCGACGTCCACGGGGGCCTGGAGGGTGCAGTGTGGATCACCCCCTAGCCTGGCGCGGTGGACGATGAGGCGGCGGACGGCTGGCGCGGGTGGCGGGAGGCGACCGAGGAGGCGCTGTACGGGCCTGCGGGGTTCTACCGGCGTCCGGAGGGACCCGCCGGGCACTTCCGGACGTCCGTCCATGCCTCCCCGCTCTTCGCGCAGGCCGTGGCGCGTCTGCTGTGCCGGGTGGACGACGCGCTGGGGAGCCCGGCCGAACTGGCCTTCGTCGACATGGCGGCGGGCCGGGGGGAACTGGTCACCGGCGTCCTCGCGGTACTGCCCGACGCCGTCGCCTCCCGGGTCCGCGGGTACGCGGTCGAGCGGGCGGAACGCCCGGCCGGCCTCGACGACCGGATCGAGTGGCTGTCCGCGCCCCCGAGCGGCGTCACCGGTCTGCTGTTCGCCAACGAGTGGCTCGACAACGTGCCCGTGGACGTGGCCGAGGCCGGTCCGGAGGGCGTGCCCCGGCTGGTGCTCGTACGGCGGGACGGGACGGAGCGGCTCGGGCCGCCCGTCGCGGGGGCCGCGGCCCGGTGGCTGGCGCGCTGGTGGCCCACCCCCTCCGAGGGCCTGCGGGCCGAGATCGGCCTCCCCCGGGACGAGGCCTGGAGTGGCGCCGTCGCCTCGCTCGACCGCGGTCTCGCCGTCGCCGCCGACTACGCGCACGTCGCCGGAGCGCGGCCCCCGTTCGGGACGCTCACCGGATTCCGCGCGGGGCGCGAGACCGCCCCGGTGCCGGACGGCTCGTGCGACATCACGGCACACGTGGCGCTGGACGCGTGCGCGCTGCCCGGCGGGCGCGTGGTGACCCAGCGGACGGCCCTGCGGGCGCTGGGCGTGCACGGCGGGCGGCCCCCGCTGTCGCTGGCGACCACGGACCCCGCCGCCTACGTGCGAGCCCTCGCGGACGCGGGCGCCGCAGCCGAGCTCACCGCGGCGGGCGGGCTCGGCGACTTCGGCTGGCTGCTGCAGCCCGTCGAGGTACCGGTGGATCCGCGGCTCGCTCCGGCCGCCGACCTACTTGTCGATGTCCCCGACCACGAAGAAGAGTGAGCCGAGGATCGCCACCATGTCCGCGACCAGCGTGCCGGGCAGCAGTTCGGTGAGGGCCTGGATGTTGTTGTACGAGGCCGACCGCAGCTTCAGCCGGTACGGGGTCTTCTCTCCCTTGCTGACCAGGTAGTAGCCGTTGATGCCGAGCGGGTTCTCGGTCCAGGCGTACGTGTGCCCCTCGGGCGCCTTGAGGACCTTGGGGAGGCGCTGGTTGATCGGGCCGGGCGGGAGCTCCGCGAGGCGGTCGAGACAGGCGTCGGCGAGCGCCAGCGCAGCGTGCGTCTGCTCCAGGAGGCACTCGAAGCGGGCCAGGCAGTCGCCCTCCTCGCGGGTGACCACCTTCAGCGTGTCCTGGAGCTCGGGATAGGCGAGGTACGGCTCGTCCCGGCGCAGGTCGAAGTCGACCCCGGAGGCACGCGCGATCGGGCCGCTCACCCCGTAGGCGTGCACCGCCTCGGGCGACAGGACGCCGACACCGCGCGTCCGGCCCCGGAAGATCTCGTTGCCGAGCACCAGGTCGTCGTACACGTCCATCCGCGAGCGCACGGAGGCGACGGCCTCACGCGCGCGTGCCGTCCAGCCGGCCGGGAGGTCCTCCTTGAGGCCGCCGACGCGGTTGAACATGTAGTGCATGCGCCCGCCGGAGATCTCCTCCATGACGTTCTGGAGTTCCTCGCGCTCCCGGAAGGCGTAGAAGACCGGGGTGATGCCGCCCAGTTCCAGGGGGTAGGACCCCAGGAACATCAGGTGGTTGAGGACGCGGTTGAGCTCGGCGAGGAGCGTGCGCATCCACACGGCGCGCTCCGGGACCTCCATGCCGAGCATCCGCTCCACGGCGAGGACCACGCCCAGTTCGTTCGAGAAGGCGGACAGCCAGTCGTGGCGGTTGGCGAGCATGATGATCTGGCGGTAGTCGCGGGCCTCGAAGAGCTTCTCCGCGCCGCGGTGCATGTAGCCGATGACCGGCTCCGCGTGCTGGATCCGCTCGCCGTCGAGGACGAGCCGCAGCCTGAGCACGCCGTGCGTGGACGGGTGCTGAGGCCCGATGTTGAGCACCATGTCGGTGCTCTCCGCGGCGCCGCCGATGCCGACCATGGTCTCCGTCGTGGGAGTCATGGGGACAGTCTCTCGTACGTACCCTTGCGGCATGGAGACGGGGACCACACGGAACGCGACGGGCGAGCCCGTCTGGACGGGCCTTCCGCCGGGCCTGCTGCGGATGCGGCGGTTGTTGCTGGTGGTGTGGGCGGGGCTGCTGACGATCGGGGTGGGACTGGGACTCGGGCTGCTGGCCGGGCCCGGATGGGCCGCCTTCGCGCTGCTCCCCCTCGGCCTGATCCTGTGGGGCTGGCCGATGCTGGGGCGCAACTGGCGCTCCTGGCGGTACGCCGAGCGCGCCGACGACCTGCTGCTCAGCCGGGGTGTGCTGTGGCGGGAGGAGACCGTCGTGCCGTACGGGCGCATGCAGCTGGTCGAGGTCACCTCGGGGCCCGTGGAGCGGTACTTCGGGCTGGCGAGCGTGCAGCTGCACACGGCCGCGGCGGCCACGGACGCCCGCATCCCCGGGCTCGACCCCGAGGAGGCCGAGCGACTGCGCGACCGGCTCACCGAACTCGGCGAGGCACGATCGGCGGGTCTGTGACACCGCCCCCCGGGCCTTCGGACACGGTGCCCTCGGACGCGCCCACGCCGGGGCCCGCGGACTCCCCCCGTGCGGCGGCGACCGGCGGGGTCACCGCCGCGGCCCCGGAGACCGTGCCCGTCGAGCAGCGCCTGCACCCCGTGACGCCACTGCGCCGCGCCTGGGCGCCGGTCGCGGTGCTGGCCGGCTGGGCGGTGCACGACCCCGGCCAGGCACAGGCGCAGCTGACCCGGCTCACGACGACCGCCCTCCTGGTCGGCCTGGCCGTCTTCGTGCCCGCAGCCGCCCTCTACGGCTTTCTGACCTGGTGGTTCACCCACTACGCGGTCACCGCCACCGAACTGCGCATCCGCACCGGCCTGGTGTTCCGCCGCACCGCGCACATCCGCCTCGACCGGCTCCAGGCCGTCGACGTCACACAGCCGCTGCTGGCCCGCGTCGCCGGGGTGGCCAAGCTCAAACTCGACGTCATAGGGACCGACAAGAAGGACGAACTCGCCTATCTGGGCGAGGACGAGGCCCGGGCCCTGCGTGCCGAACTCCTCGCGCGCGCCGCCGGTTTCGCCCCCGAGACGGCCCACAAGGTCGGCGAGGCACCGGCCCGGCAGCTCCTCCACGTGCCCGCGGGAGTCCTTGCCGTCTCCCTGCTGCTGACGGGCGCCACCTGGGGCTCCCTCGTCGCCGCGCTCGTCGTCCCGTCACTGCTCTGGTGGGCCACCCACAGCGTGTGGACGGTGCTCGCCACGGGCCTGCCGCTGCTCGGCGCGGCGGGCGCGAGCAGCGCCGGGCGCTTCGTCGGCGAGTACGACTGGACCGTGGGCGAGTCCCCGGACGGCCTGCGGATCGACCACGGACTCCTCGACCGCGCGCACGAGACGGTGCCGCCCGGCCGGGTGCAGACCGTGCGGATCGTCGAGCCGCTGCTGTGGCGGCGGCGCGGCTGGGTCCGGGTGGAACTGGACGTGGCCGGATCGTCCAACTCCGTCCTCGTCCCGGTCGCTCCCCGCGCGGCCGCCGACGCGGTGATCGCACGGGTGCTGCCGGGGGTGGTCGTGCCGGACGCCCTGTCACGGCCACCGCGCCGGGCGGGCTGGTGCCTGCCCCTGTGGTGGCGCGGCTACGGTCTCGCCGTCACCGGGACGGCCTTCGTCGCGCGGCACGGGCTGCTGCGCCGCAGCCTCGCCCTGGTGCCGCACGCGAAGGTGCAGAGCGTACGGCTGCGGCAGGGACCGTGGGCCCGCTTCAAGGGGCTCGCCGACGTCCATGTCGACACCGGCGCCGGGCGGACGGTCACGGCCCGGCTGCGGGACGCCCGGGAGGCGTCCGGGCTCCTGCAGTCCCAGGCCGACCGCTCGCGCACGGGCCGCAGGCAGGCGCGCCCGGACCGCTGGATGGCGTGAGCCCCGCGCGCGGGCGCACCGGGTACGGCCGAGGGCACCGGCGATCGTGCCGGTGCCCTCGGGTGAGCTCGTGGACGTCCGTCCTCAGGAGACCGCGCTGCGCAGCCCGGCGACGTCGATCTGCTCCGTCTCGTCGTGCGCGGTCAGGTCGATGACCTGGCCGACACCGCGGGACTCCGCGTCCGCGGACTTGAACTGGACGGCCTCGGACTCGGCCTTGTGCAGCGCGAGCGCCTCCTGGCCGACGACGTCCGCGAGGTCCTCGTTCTGCACGGATTCCAACGCGTCCGGCGAGGCCCCCTGCTGCGTGCCGAAGAAGTCGAAGCCGCCCTCGATCGCCTTGCGGCGCCGGGGCGCGGTGGGTACGACGGCCACCGCGGTCGGCACGGTGAAGTGCCCGGAGGGCCGTACGGACTTGACGGGCTTGGTCGGCTTCGCGGGTGCCGTGGGTGCCGTGGGCCTCACCGGGATGACGGCACCCGAGACGGGGGCCGCGGATTCGGTGGACGCCGGTCGGGCCGGCACCGGGCGGGTGCTCGTGGCCCCGGAGGGGAAGGCGGTGGCTTCGACGGCGGGCGCGGCGGCCGCGCGCTGGTGCCCGTCGACCGCCTCGGGCTTCCCCTCCGCCTCGTCCTCCTGAGCGGATTCCCGCGTCGCGGTGCCGGGCCCGGAGGCGTTCTCCCCGGGGCCGGCCGACGGTGCGGCGTCCTTCGCGGGGGTGCCCGGGGCGGAGGCCGCCTTCGCCGGGCCGTCGTGCACCGGGTGGTCCGCGGCCGGGGCCCGCCCGGCCACGGGCGAGGAGCCCTTCGTGCTCGCGGGAGCCTCGGGAGCGGAAGCCTCCGAACCCGGTTCGCCGTCGGGGCCGGACCCGTCCGCAGCCGGTTCGCCGTCGGGGCCGGGCCGCGCGGCCCGTTCGCCCACGATGCGGTCCAGCGCGGAGTTGGCGCGCAGGAAGAGCGGGGAACCGGTCGGCGAGAAGGCCTTCTCGGCGTCGGCGGGCTGCTCGGTGTCCTCCGGGCGGGCCCCGTCCTCGGACGGGCCCTCCGCCGGGGCACCGGCGGCGTCCACCGCGCGGGAGTCGGCGCGTTCGGACTCGGGCGACCCGGCCGGCGCCGGTACGCCGGTCGACACCCTGGCGGCCGGCGCCGCCGACGGGTCCGGGGCACCGGGCGCCGGGGAGGCCACGGCCCCTGACGTCTGCCGGGCCTGGTCGGCCGAGGAGGCGGGCAGCGCCCGTGCGGGGACCGACGTCTCTATCGCGAGCAGCCGGCGGCCCTCCAGCGCGGTCGCGCGCTCGGTCTCCGCCGTGGCGTACCGCCGCAGCAGCGCCGCGTGTTCGTTGCGCAGGCCCGCCAGCTCGGCCCGCTTGGCACGCAGCCGCTGCTCCAGCTTGGTGCGCAGCTCGCGCGACTCCTCGAGGTCGGTCTCCAACTCGGCGACCCGCTCCTCGTAGCGCCACTCGTCGCTCGCACGCGCGCGCGTGAGGTCCGCGACGCGTTTGCCCGCCGCCGTGTCCCAGCGGCGCATGACGACGGAGCCCACGACGGTCGTCAGCGCGGCACCCGCGGCCAGCGCACGGAGCACCAGGGGCTCCGTGAACAGCCAGGGCCCCGCGGCGCAGACGAGCGAGACGCCGGCGATCGCCGAAGGAGGCAGCAGTCTGTGCAAGGGGGGTGAATGGCGGTGACGTCCTCGTGGCATGGCCAGAAACTTACCGCGCGTAGGCGAATCTTGGTGCCCCGCGCGGTAAAAACACAGCCACCCCGCAGCCTTCACACGCCCCGGGCACCAACACGGCCACCACTTCGACTCCGCGAAGTCGCTCGCACCGTCCCGGCGAAGTCCCTTCGCGTCCACCCAAGGCGGCTGCGGGGCCGCCACTTCGACAGCAGCGGGAGCGGCCTCTTCCCCTCCGTGAGAGGCCCGCTCTTCGCTGCCGTGAAGGCCGTCATTCCGCCGGAAAGGCGACGCGCCTACTTCTTGATCAATCCCTTCGACTCCAGATACGCCTCGGCCACATCGGCCTCCTTCTGGCGCTCCTCGTCGACCTTGCGATTGAGTTCCACGAGATCGTCCGTGGTGAGGGTCTGCGTCAACTTCCCGAGCGCGTCCGCTATCGCCTGGTCTCCGGCGTCCTTGGCGTTCACCACCGGAAGCACGTTGTCCGCGTTCTGGAGCTTCTTGTCGTCCTCCAGGAGCACGAGCTCGAAGTTCTTCAGCGTCGCGTCCGTGGTCGTGGTCAGCACCAGCTGGTCGGTGCCGTTCTTGACCGCCTGCTTGGACTGGGTCGTACCGACGCCCTTGGGGTCGATTCCCGAGACGTCGATGCCGTACGTCTTCTTCAGACCCGGCGCGCAGAAGGGCCGCGTCTCGCATTCGTCACCGGCCGCGATCTTGACCTTCACGCCCGACTTCCCCAAGTCCGAAAGCGTCTTGAGGTCGTGCTTCTCGGCGAATTCGGTGCTGACCGCGAACGCGTTCTGGTCGACCGCCTCGCCGGCCGGCAGCACCTTGAGGCCCTTCGGCTCGGCCAGCTTCTCCAGTGCGGAGACGGTGGCGTCGACATCGCTGGAGGCGACCGGCTTCGCCTTCGCGCCGTTCTCCTTCAGGTTGAGGAATTCCGCGAGCGTCGCCGCGTATTCGGGGACGATGTCGATCGCCCCCTTCTCCAGCTGGGGTTCATAGATCTCGCGGTTCTCGACGGTCTTGACCGAGACGCTGTATCCCGCATTGTCGAGCACCTGCTTGTAGAGCTCGCCGAGGACCTTCGCCTCGGTGAACCCCGCCGCGCCGACGACGAGCTTGCCCTTGCCGCCGCCCGAGCCCTTGTCGGCGCCGTCGTCCTCCAGGCTGTCGCCGCCGCACGCGGTGAGCCCCGCGGTCAGCGCGCCGACGGCCACCGCCGCGACCGCCATCCGACGCGTTCTGCTGTTCATCGTTACCCCTATCGAGAAGTCGAACGTCACGGCCCGTCCGGAACCGGACGTCACCGCGTACCCAAGAGAAACCGGACGTCACCGCGTAACCGGCAAGAACCGCACGTCACCGCTGAGTGCCCTGTCGTCCGCGCATCGGGTCGAAGACCCGCCCCGCCAGCACCAGCGCGCCCTCGAGCAGCAGCGCGAGCACCGCCACGAGGAAGGCGCCGGCGACCACCTGCGGGGTGTTCTGCAGGCTGAACCCGGCGGTGATGATCCGGCCGAGACCGCCCTCGCCCGCCGCCGCGGCGAGCGTCGCCGTGGCGATGATCTGCACCGTGGCCGACCGCACCCCGGTCATGATCAGCGGGTACGCCAGCGGCAGTTCGACCTGCCGGAACACCTGCCCGCCGCTCATGCCCATCCCGCGGGCCGCCTCCACGACCGACCGGTCCACCTCGCTCATCCCGATGTACGCGTTCGTCAGCAGCGGCGGGACGGCGAACAGCACCAGCGCGATGAGCGTCGGCAGGTCCCCGTGCCGGCCGAGCGGAGTGAGGGTGAGCAGCACGAGCACGGCCAGCGTGGGCACCGCCCGTCCCACGTTCGAGAGGTTGACGGCGAGTGCGCCCCCCTTGCCGATGTGCCCGAGCCACAGCGCGAGCGGCAGTGCGAGGAGACAGGAGACGGCGAGGGTGACCCCGCTGAAGTACAGGTGCTCGGTGAGCCGGTGCCAGACCCCCTTCTCCCCCTGCCAGTTCGCACCGGTCACCAGCCAGTCGTAGGCCCCCGATATCGCGTTCATGCCGCCTCAGCCACCTTCGCCGGGGCGGGACGCCGCCGTATTCGAGGGGCGCGGGTCGCCCGCACCCAGGGGGTGAGCAGTCGCTGGAGTCCGAGCAGCAGCAGGTCCGCGGCCAGGGCGAGCAGCACGCAGATCACGGACGCGGTGAGCACCTGTGCCTTGAAGTCGCTGTGCAGGCCGCTGACGATCAGGGTGCCGAGCCCGCCGTAGTCGACGATGTATCCCACCGTCGTCAGGGCCACGGTCGAGACGGTGGCGATCCGGACCCCGGCGAGCACCGAGGGCAGTGCCAGCGGCAGTTCGACCTCCCACAGCAGCCGCGCCGGTCCGTAGCCCAGGCCGCGGGCGGCCTCGCGGGCCTCCTCGGGAACGGACTGCAGCCCCGCGAGGATGTTCCGCACGAGGATCGTCAGCGAGTACAGGACGAGCCCCGTCACCACCAGGGCGGCCGAGAGCCCGAAGAGGGGCAGCAGCAGCGAGAACATCGCGAGTGAGGGGACCGAGTACAGGACGGTCGTCAGTCCGAGGATCGGGCCCGAGAAGGCGCGGAACCGCCGGGCCAGCAGCGCCAGCGGGAAGGCCACCACGACCCCGATCACCACGGAGGCCACGGTGATCCACACGTGCTGCACCGTCGCGTCGACCAGTTCCTGGCTGCGGGAACGGACGTACTCCCCGCAGATCCAGTCGTTGGCCACCAGGCAGTTCTGCTCGCTCACCCCGCCCCACCTCCCCCGAAATCACCGAACGTATGTCAGTGGACCGCACACCCGCACATCGTTTTGACTTGCTGGCGACCCTAACGCCCGCCACCGACAATGGCCGATAGTCGCCGTACGAGCGAAACACTGCCTTCACACAACGCCCGCCGTCCGCGGCCACAATGGGGAGCCATGATCCGGTTCGAGAACGTCACCAAGCGGTACGCGGACGGCACGACCGCCGTCGACGACCTGTCCTTCGAGGTCGCCGAGGGCGAGCTGGTCACGCTCGTCGGGCCCTCGGGCTGCGGCAAGACCACCACGATGAAGATGGTCAACCGCCTCATCGAGCCGTCGAGCGGCCGGATATTCCTCGACGGCGACGACATATCCGCCATCGACCCCGTCCGGCTCCGCCGCCGCATCGGCTACGTCATCCAGCAGGTCGGCCTCTTCCCTCACAAGACGGTCCTCGACAACACGGCGACCGTCCCGCACCTGCTCGGCGTCAAGCGCGGCAAGGCCCGCGAGCGCGCCGCCGAACTCCTCGACCTGGTCGGCCTCGACCCGTCCGTCTACGGGGACCGCTACCCCGAGCAGCTCTCCGGCGGCCAGCGCCAGCGCGTCGGCGTGGCCCGCGCCCTGGCCGCCGACCCGCCCGTGCTGCTCATGGACGAACCGTTCGGCGCGGTCGACCCCGTGGTGCGCGAGCGCCTGCAGAACGAGTTCCTGAGGCTCCAGCAGTCCGTGCGCAAGACGGTGCTGTTCGTCACCCACGACATCGAGGAGGCCGTCCGCCTCGGCGACCGCATCGCCGTCTACGGCGCCGGCCGCATCGAGCAGTTCGACACCCCGTCCGCCGTCCTGGGCGCTCCCGCGACCGGCTACGTGGCCGACTTCGTGGGCGCGGACCGCGGACTGAAGCGGCTGTCCGTGAC
This sequence comes from Streptomyces sp. NPDC026417, assembly GCF_055567695.1. Lineage (NCBI taxonomy): Bacteria > Bacillati > Actinomycetota > Actinomycetes > Kitasatosporales > Streptomycetaceae > Streptomyces > Streptomyces sp. NPDC026417. The sequence continues at coordinate 257,820 of NZ_JBVHPY010000008.1, read as the reverse complement.
GCCCATCGAGGAGAGCGACCTCGAACAGCCGCCCGTGGTCCGCCTCGACGACCCGCTGCCGAGGAAGCTCGACGCCCGGTGGGCGGTCGTCCTGGACGCGAACGGCGACCTGCACGGCTGGATCTCCGGCGAGCACGCGCGCGGGCGGAGCGGCACGGTCCGGGAGCACGCCCGCCGGATGGAGGCGTGGCTGCCGGTGGGCGCGTCCCTGAAGCAGGCGTTCTCGACGATGCTGCAGCACGACGCCGGCTGGATCGCCGTCATCGACGAGCACAGCGAGGGCCGGTTCCTCGGCGTCCTCACCCCGGCCCGGCTGCACGAGGCGCTGCGCCGCTCGACGGCCGCGGACGCCCGGGACATCGCCCGCGCGGACGTCGACCTGGAGACCGTCAGCGGCTCCTGAGTGCGGCACGGTCCGGTCCCCGCGCCCGGCGCGGCGGCCGCGCTCCGCGCCGACGGCGCTCAGTGGTCGCTCAGCCGTCCGCTGATCCACTGGAGGGTGCCCGGGATCTCGCGCCGCCAGGTGTTGAAGTTGTGTCCGCCGCTGTCGAGGATGACCGACGAGATCCGGGTCGGCGGCCGCGACTTCACCAGTTCCATGAACCGCAGCGTGTCCTGGTAGTTCGTCTCGCCCTGCCTGCTGCTGGTGACGAGCAGTGAGGTGTCCGGCGCGGGCCGGTGCTTGAGGTACCAGAGCAGGTCGGCGTGGTCGCGCAGCGCCTCGTCGCCGTGGAAGAGGTCGCCCGTCGTGGGGTCGGTCGGTGCCCTGTAGTACGGCGACAGCCCGGCCGCGGCGGTGTACGTCCCCGGGTGGTGGACGGCCAGCTTCAGCGCGCAGTACCCGCCGGTGGAGTCGCCGACGACACCCCAGCTGCCCGGCTTCCGGCCCACCCGGTAGTGGGCCGCCACCGCGTCGGGGAGGTCCTTGGCGAAGAAGGACTCGGTCTGCGGGCCCCCGGGGACGTCCACGCACTCGGTGTCCCGCGGCGGCGCCACGGTGGGCCGCAGCATGACCAGGATCAGCGGCTGGATCTTCCCGTCCTTGGCCATGGCGTGTGCCGTCTGCGGGTAGTGCAGGCCCTTGATGAGCGCCTCGGCGGTGCCCGGGTAGCCGGTGAGGACCGTCACGGCGGGGAACGTCCGGGTGCGGTACTGCCGTTGGAAGTACTCCGGCGGCAGATAGACGTACGCGGGCGTGGCGATGTGCGTCGTACGGCCGACGATGTCGACCTTCTGGATCTGGCCGCCGATCTGCGGGCGGGCTCCGCCCGACACGTTCACCTGCTGGGTGTCGACGACCTGGAGGGGGCCGCCGTCCGCACCGGCGGGCCCGTGGTCGACGACCACACCCTGACCGCTCTCCCGGCCGAACAGATCCGCCCAACTGGCGTAGAAACCGAAGGCCTGGTTGGCGCTGAGGCCGATCGAGGCGAGGACGGCCGCCTGGGTGGCCAGCAGCAGCCCGACCCGGCCGCCGACGGCCCGCCAGGTGCTGCGCGCCAGCCGCGGCCACAGCCACACCGTGCCGACGAACAGCAGTACGGCGGACACGACCGCCAGCACCAGCACCTTGTTGCTCGTGAGACCCATGGGCTCTTCCTGCCTGCGCTTTCCGGTCCCCGAGGACGCGCGAGGCTCCTTCGCGGACTCTTGCCCGGGACTTTCCCCGCCTTTTGAACCGGCTTTCCGGAAGGGAGTGAACCTGTCTCCTCAAGACACCGTCCTAGAGGGCGCAATGTCGCCGGATGCCGGATTGGCACCGGATTCACGGTCTCTCGCGGAACTACGGGATGCGATGTCTGTCAGGATAGATGGGGAAATGTCGGACGAGGTTCCGGACCGACCGCGTCGGCCGCGGCGCCTGCTCCCCGGCCCCGGCCCCGAGGCCGCCCCCGCGCTCGTCGCCCGGGCCTGCACCCTCATAGGACTCCTCGACATCTGCGCCGGCGTCTTCCCGCGCTTCCGCCACAGCCGCATGCACACCCTCGCCGAGGTGCTGCCGGGCGCGCTCGGCCCCTTCGCCGCCGCGCTGTCGCTCAGCGCCGGCGTCCTGCTGCTGCTCCTCGCGCACGGACTGCGCCGGCACAAGCGCCGGGCGTGGCGCGCCGCCGTCGTCCTCCTGCCGGCCGGCGCCGCCGCCCAGCTCGCCTACCGCCACTCGCTCATCGGCGTCGTCCTCTCGGTCGCGCTGCTCGTGCCGCTGCTGCGCCACCGAAGGGAGTTCGCCGCCCTCCCCGACCCGCGCAGCCGCTGGCGCGCCCTCGCCAACTTCGTGCTGATGGGCGCCGGTTCCCTGGTCCTCGGACTGGTCATCGTCGGCGTCCATTCCGACCGGATGACCGGCGACCCCAGCCTGGCGGACCGCATCCAGCACGTGCTGTACGGGCTGTGCGGCTTCTCCGGCCCGGTCGACTACACCGGACCCACCTCCTGGACGGTCGCCTTCTCCCTCGGCGCGCTCGGTCTGCTGACCGCCGTCACCACGATGTACCTCGCCTTCCGCCCCGAACACCCCGCGGCGCGGCTGACGGAGGACGACGAGAGCCGGCTGCGCGCCCTGCTGGAGCGGCACGGCGGCCGGGACTCGCTCGGCCACTTCGCGCTCCGCCGCGACAAGGCCGTCGTCTTCTCCCCGAGCGGCAAGGCGGCGGTCACCTACCGCGTCGTCTCGGGCGTGATGCTCGCGAGCGGCGACCCGATCGGCGACGTCGAGGCCTGGCCCGGCGCCATCGAGCGGTTCATGGACGAGGCGCGGGCGCACTCCTGGACGCCCGCCGTCATGGGCTGCTCGGAGACGGGCGGCCAGGTGTGGACGCGCGAGACCGGACTCGACGCCCTCGAACTGGGCGACGAGGCGGTGGTGGACGTCGCGGATTTCAGTCTGTCCGGGCGCGCGATGCGCAACGTGCGCCAGATGGTGAAGCGCATCGAGCGGGCCGGCTACCGGACCCGGGTCCGGCGCGTCCGTGACCTCGGCGAGGGCGAACTCGACCGGATACGGCGGGCGGCCGAGGACTGGCGCGGCACGGACGCCGAACGCGGTTTCTCCATGGCGCTCGGCCGCATCGGCGACCCCGCCGACGGGAACTGCCTGATCGCCACCGCCCACAAGGCGGACCCCGAGCCGGGCCCGTACGGCGACCTCAGGGCCGTCCTGCACTTCGTCCCGTGGGGTGCCGACGGCGTCTCCCTGGACCTCATGCGGCGCGACCGCTCGGCCGACCCCGGCATGAACGAACTGCTCATCGTGGCCGCCCTCCAGGAGGCACCCCGCCTGGGCATCGCACAGGTGTCCCTCAACTTCGCGATGTTCCGCTCGGCCCTGGCCCGCGGCGAGAAGATCGGGGCCGGCCCGGTGCTGCGCGCCTGGCGCGGCCTGCTGGTCTTCCTCTCCCGCTGGTTCCAGATCGAGTCCCTGTACCGGTTCAACGCGAAGTTCCGCCCCCGCTGGGAGCCCCGCTTCGTCGTCTACCGCTCCTCAGGGGAACTGCCGCGGATCGGCCTCGCGGCGATGCAGGCCGAGGGGTTCGTGCACCTGGCGCTGCCCCGGCTGCTGCGCCGCCGCACACCGGCTCCCCGCCCGTGTGCGCACGGCGTCACGGAACGGAAGGTCAGAGCGGTGTGAGCCGGCACCGGCCGCAGGGCCCGAGCGGTACGGCCCGGGCAGCCGGGCCCCGTGAGGCCTCACCGCCGGGCTCGCACCCCGTCTCCGGGGGCCCTGTGAGGCCGCACCGCCCGGTTCGCACCCCGTCTCCGCGGGCCGCGTCCCGGGCGCCCGGCCCCGCGCACCGCCCGGGATACGGGCCCCGGCGGGAACGGCCCGCCCGCCCGAGGGGAAACGGCTCTCCCCCGGAGGCCTAGGCTGGACGTATGAGCAAGAAGAGCGGGCGCGGCGAAGTCGCGGGACTGCCGGCATGGGACCGCTGCGCGGTCATGGGGGTCGTCAACGTGACGCCCGACTCCTTCTCCGACGGAGGCCGCTGGTTCGACACGACGGCTGCCGTCAAGCACGGCCTCGGCCTGGTGACCGAGGGCGCCGACCTGGTGGACGTCGGGGGTGAGTCGACCCGCCCCGGTGCCACCCGTGTCGACGAGGCCGAGGAACTGCGGCGGGTCATCCCCGTCGTGCGGGGACTGGCCTCCGAGGGCGTGACCGTCTCCGTCGACACCATGCGCGCCTCCGTCGCCGAGCAGTCCCTGGCCGCCGGAGCCGCGCTCGTCAACGACGTCAGCGGCGGTCTCGCCGACCCCGCGATGATCCCGGTCGTCGCGGCGGCGGGCGCCCCCTTCGTGGTCATGCACTGGCGGGGCTTCCTGTCCGGCGGCAACGTCAAGGGCTCGTACGAGGACGTCGTCTCCGAGGTCGTCGACGAACTCCACGCGCGCGTGGAGGCCGTCCTGGAGGGCGGCATCGCCCCCGACCGGATCGTCGTCGACCCCGGCCTCGGCTTCTCCAAGGGAGCCGAACACGACCTGTCGCTCCTGGCCCACCTCGACCGCCTGCTGACCCTCGGCCATCCGCTGCTCGTCGCCGCCTCCCGCAAGCGTTTCCTCGGCCGCGTCCTGGCCGGCCCCGAGGGCGCCCCGCCGCCCGCCCGCGAACGGGACGCCGCCACCGCCGCCGTCTCCGCGCTCGCCGCCCAGCAGGGGGCCTGGGCCGTCCGCGTCCACGAGGTGCGGGCCACCGCGGACGCGGTCCGGGTGGCCCGGGCCGTGGAAGGAGCCCGGTCCGCGGGCACGGCGGCGCCCGGCACCGCCGCGCACGAGCCGGACGGAGCAGGAAACCGGTGAGCGCCCCCCACACCGACGTCGAGCAGGTCGAGCTGGCCAACACCGCCTACTACGAGGCGATGGAGCGCGGCGACTTCGAGGAGCTGTCCACGCTCTGGCTCACACCGGCCGACCTCGGCCACGACGAGGACGTCCACGACCCGGCGGACGCCGGGGTGATCTCCTGCGTCCACCCCGGCTGGCCCGTGCTCTTCGGCCGCGGCGAGGTCCTCAGGTCCTACGCGCTGATCATGGCGAACACCGAGTACATCCAGTTCTTCCTCACCGACGTGCACGTCTCCGTCACGGGCGACACCGCCCTGGTGACCTGCACCGAGAACATCCTCAGCGGCGGCCCCCCGCCGGAGGACAGCGACGAACTGGGCCCGCTGGTGGGTCAGCTCGTCGTCGCCACCAACGTGTTCCACCGCACACCCGACGGCTGGAAGCTCTGGTCGCACCACGCCTCGCCCGTCCTCGCCGAAACCGGTGACGAGGACGGTGAGGACACACCCGGTTGAGTGGGTAGGCGCCGGGGAGTGGTTCGAATCACGGGGCCCTGGGTAGGGGCGGCTACCAACCCGTGAGCCGCCGTGTTCCCCATGGGAAACATCCGGTGAAGCCCCGTCGGCTTCGCGCAGGTGTCCGACCCGTGGCCGAGCACTGTCGGTGCCCGCAGGTAGATTCACCTGAGGCCGGTGTACCGACCGCACTCGGTATGCACCTGCCGCCACCGACGATTGCAGGAGTGATTCGCGTGGATCGTGTCGCGCTGCGCGGCCTGAAGGCCCGTGGAAACCACGGCGTCTTCCCCAGGGAGCGCGAAGAGGGCCAGACCTTCATCGTGGACCTGGCGCTGGGCCTGGACACCCGACCGGCCGCGGCCGACGACGACCTGACGAAGACCGTGCACTACGGCATCGTGGCCGAGGAGGTCGTCGCTGTCGTCGAGGGCGAGCCCGTCGACCTCATCGAGACGCTCGCCGAGCGCATCGCCCAGACCTGTCTGAAGCACGAAGGGGTCCAGGAGGTCGAGGTCTGCGTCCACAAACCGGACGCGCCGATCACCGTCCCCTTCGACGACGTGACCGTCACCATCACCCGGAGCCGAGTATGACCGCCTTCTTCACCGGGGGTCAGAGCGACCCGACCGTCCAGCCGGTGCCGCCCTCCGTGGTCGAGCGGGTCGACGCGGCCGACACGACCCTGAACAACCCCAAGCGCGCGGTGATCTCCCTCGGCGCGAACCTGGGCAACCGCCTGGAGACCATCCAGGGTGCCGTCGACGCTCTGGAGGACACCCCGGGCGTCCGCGTCAAGGCGGTCTCCCCCGTCTACGAGACGGAGCCCTGGGGCGTCGCCCCGGACAGCCAGCCCACCTACTTCAACGCGGTCGTGGTCCTGAAGACCACCCTCCCGCCCTCGTCCCTGCTGGAGCGCGCCCACGCGGTCGAGGAGGCCTTCAACCGCGTCCGCGACGAGCGCTGGGGCCCGCGCACCATCGACGTGGACATCATCGCGTACGACGGTGTCGTCTCCAACGATCCGGTGCTCACGCTCCCTCACCCGCGCGCCCACGAACGGGCCTTCGTCCTCGCGCCCTGGCACGACGTGGACCCCGAGGCCCAGTTGCCCGGGCACGGCCCCGTGGCCGAGCTCCTCGGCAAGCTCACCCGGGACGGTGTCGCGCCCCGCACCGACCTGGAACTCCGGCTGCCCGAGTAGTCGTTAAGGTCAGGACGACCGACCTTGGCCGGCTTACCGAAGGGGCATCGTGAAAGAGCTGCGCATCAGGACGCTGGCTGCCGTGTTCGTCGTGGCCGGCGTCCTGTCCTGGGCGGGCGCCCGCCTGTGGAACGCGGTGGGGACCCTCCCCCGGGTTCCCCTGGCCGCCCCCGTCGTCCTGGCACTGATCGCCGTCGTCCTGCTCGCCACGGCGCTCTCGCTGCGCGCCCGCCTCAAGGCCCAGCGCGAGCGCCGGCCCGGCGCCAAGGGCGTCGACCCGCTGATGGCGGCCAGGGCCGTCGTCTTCGGCCAGGCCAGCGCCCTCGTCGCCGCGCTCGTCTCGGGGATGTACGGCGGCACGGGCGCCTTCCTGCTGGAGTCGCTGGAGGTCCCCGCCCGCCGCGACCAGGCCATCTACGCCGGATTCTCCGTCGTCGCCGGAATCGGCGTCATAGCGGCCGCCTTCTTCCTGGAGCGCGTCTGCAAGCTCCCGGAGGACGACGACGAGAACAACGGCACGGCCGCCGCGGCCTGAGGCCAGAGAAGCCGGGGGCGCCGGCGGCGGCCGGGGGGTGACACCCGCCGGCCGAGGCGGGCGCGCGGGCCCGCCGGACAGGCCCCCGAACCCTCCGAGGCGCCCTAGCGGGCCATGATCAGGCTCATCGCCTCATTGCGGGTGGCCGGGTCGCGCAGCTGTCCGCGGACCGCCGACGTGATGGTCTTGGCGCCGGGCTTGCGCACCCCGCGCATGGACATGCACATGTGCTCGCACTCCACGACGACGATCACACCGCGCGGCTCCAGGATCTCCATCAGCGAGTCGGCCACCTGCGTGGTCAGCCGCTCCTGCACCTGCGGACGGCGGGCGTAGACGTCCACCAGCCGGGCCAGCTTCGACAGGCCCGTGATCTTCCCGTCGACCGACGGGATGTATCCGACGTGGGCCACCCCGACGAACGGCACCAGATGGTGTTCGCAGGAGCTGAGGACCTCGATGTCCTTCACCAGGACCATCTCGTCGTGGCCCAGGTCGAACGTCGTCGTGAGCACGTCCTCGGGCTTCTGCCACAACCCCGCGAATATCTCCCGGTACGCCCGGGCCACCCGTCCCGGCGTCTCGCGCAGGCCCTCGCGGTCCGGGTCCTCGCCGACCGCGATGAGCAGCTCGCGCACGGCGTTCTCGGCGCGCTTCTCGTCGAACACGCCGATCGCGCCCTCGCCGTCCAGCGTCACGGGGTCGGTCATCTGTTCCTCGTTCCTTGGCCTGTCACGCGTGCGGGTCAACGCGTCGGACATCCGGGCATACGGAAATGCCGCACCCCCCAGGCTAGAACCAGGGGGGCACGGCATCCATTCCGGGCCTGGTGAGGCCGCCGCGAGCCGGAGATCAGCTCTCGGGACGCTCCTCGGGGGCCGCCTCCGCAGAGGGGACGGACTCCGTCGCTCCGGCGATCGCGGCGGACGCGCCGTTCGCCCCGTTCGTCAGCGACAGCTCCTTGGGGGAGAGCACCGGCGGGCGGGTGGACGGCGTGCGCCGGGAGGAACCGGTCCACGCGGGGCGGGCCGGACGCTTGACGATGGGAGCGAAGATCTCGGCGATCTGCTCCTTGCCCAGCGTCTCCTTCTCCAGCAGCTGGAGGACCAGGTTGTCGAGGACGTCGCGGTTCTCGACCAGGATCTCCCAGGCCTCGTTGTGCGCGTTCTCGATGAGCTTCTTGACCTCTTCGTCGACGAGCGCGGCGACCTCTTCCGAGTAGTCGCGCTGGTGCGCCATCTCCCGGCCGAGGAACGGCTCGGTGTTGTCGCCGCCGAACTTGATCGCACCCAGCCGCTCGGTCATGCCGTACTGCGTGACCATCGCGCGGGCCGTTGCGGTGGCCTTCTCGATGTCGTTCGCAGCACCCGTGGTCGGGTCGTGGAAGACGAGCTCCTCGGCCGCGCGCCCGCCCAGCATGTACGCGAGCTGGTCGAGCATCTCGTTGCGCGTGGTCGAGTACTTGTCCTCGTCCGGCAGGACCATCGTGTATCCGAGGGCCCGGCCGCGCGACAGGATGGTGATCTTGTGCACCGGGTCGGAGTTCGGAGACGCCGCCGCGACCAGGGCGTGACCGCCCTCGTGGTACGCGGTGATCTTCTTCTCCTTGTCCGACATGATCCGGGTCCGCTTCTGCGGGCCCGCGACCACACGGTCGATCGCCTCGTCGAGCATGTTGTTGTCGATCAGCTTCTGGTTGCTGCGCGCGGTGAGGAGCGCAGCTTCGTTCAGCACGTTCGCCAGGTCCGCACCGGTGAAGCCCGGGGTGCGGCGCGCGACGGCGGACAGATCGACGTCCGGGGCGACCGGCTTGCCCTTCTGGTGGACCTTGAGGATCTCCAGACGGCCCTGCATGTCCGGGCGGTCGACCGCGATCTGGCGGTCGAAGCGGCCCGGGCGCAGCAGCGCCGGGTCGAGGATGTCGGGCCGGTTCGTGGCGGCGATGAGGATCACGCCGCCCTTCACGTCGAAGCCATCCATCTCGACGAGCAGCTGGTTCAGCGTCTGCTCGCGCTCGTCGTGACCGCCGCCGAGGCCGGCGCCGCGATGACGGCCGACCGCGTCGATCTCGTCGACGAAGACGATCGCCGGAGCGTTCGCCTTGGCCTGCTCGAACAGGTCGCGGACCCGGGAGGCACCGACACCGACGAACATCTCGACGAAGTCGGAACCGGAGATCGAGTAGAAGGGAACGCCCGCCTCACCCGCGACGGCGCGGGCCAGCAGCGTCTTACCGGTTCCAGGAGGCCCGTACAGGAGCACACCCTTGGGGATCTTCGCCCCGACGGCCTGGAACTTCGCCGGCTCCTGGAGGAACTCCTTGATCTCGTGGAGTTCCTCGACCGCCTCGTCCGAGCCCGCGACGTCCGAGAACGTCGTCTTCGGGGTGTCCTTGGTGATGAGCTTCGCCTTGGACTTCCCGAAGTTCATGACCCGGGAGCCGCCGCCCTGCATCTGGTTCATCAGGAACAGGAAGACGACGACGATGAGCACGAAGGGAAGCAGAGAGAGCAGGATGCCGACGAACGGGTTCTGCTTGGACGGCGAGACGGTGTAGCCGTCCGGAATCTGCTTGTTCTGGTATTTGTCCTGCAAGGTGCCGGCGAGGGTCACACCCTGGTCGCCGATGTAGCTCGCCTGGATCTTCGAGCTGCCGTCGACCTTTTCGCCGTCCTTGAGCGAGACCTTGATGACCTGCTCGTCGCCGGTGGTGATCTTGGCCGACTCGACCTTGTTCTCATTGATCGCCTGGACGACCTGGCCGGTGTCCACTGTCTTGTAGCCGCCGGACGAGCCGACGACCTGCATCAACACGACCACGGCAAGGACGGCCAGCACGATCCACATGACCGGCCCACGGAAGTATCGCTTCACGTCCATCCATACGGAGCGGAGCCGCCCCGTCCCTCCTGCCATAGTGAGTTTGATAAAGACTTTTAAAGACTGTTCTTCGGACGGTACCCCAGCATTGTCACCCGAAGCCGCAGGGGACGACTGGCAATCCCGCCCACGCATGCTCCAACGGCGCGAAACCCGCTGGGGTTCCCGGCCGTCCCGGGAAGACCGGGAACGGTTCGTTCAGCCGCCGTAGACGTGGGGCGCGAGCGTACCGACGAACGGGAGGTTCCGGTACTTCTCGGCATAGTCCAGGCCGTAGCCGATGACGAACTCGTTCGGGATGTCGAAGCCGACCCATTCGACGTCGATCGCGACCTTGGCGGCCTCCGGCTTGCGCAGCAGCGTGCACACCTTGAGGGACGCCGGCTCGCGGGAGCCGAGGTTGGAGATCAGCCAGGACAGGGTCAGGCCCGAGTCGATGATGTCCTCGACGATCAGGACGTGCTTGCCCTTGATGTCGGTGTCGAGGTCCTTGAGGATCCGCACCACGCCGGAGGACTGGGTGCCCGCGCCGTACGAGGACACGGCCATCCAGTCCATCGTGACGGGGGTGGACAGCGCACGTGCCAGGTCCGCCATGACCATCACCGCGCCCTTGAGGACTCCGACGATCAGCAGGTCCTTGCCCGCGTACTCCGCGTCGATCTTCGCGGCCAGCTCGGCCAGCTTCGCGTCGATCTCTTCCTTGGTGATGAGCACCGACTTGAGGTCGGTGCCCATGTCTTTCGCGTCCACCCGCATCACTTTCGGTCGTCCGTCCCAACGGCCGCTCGGACCGCCCACGCCCCGCGCAAGCGGTCCCCAGGAGCCGCTCGGGCGGCTCCGGCGGAGGGTCCGGTTTCAGCCTTGCCGGATCACCAGTCTGCCACCCTGCCGCTGAGCGACGACTCGGCCCGGGAGATTGATGGCTCCCTGACCGCGCCATCCGGTGATCAGGCGGTCGATCTCCTCGATGTGCCGGGCGAACAGCGAACCTGCGGGTGCGCCCGCCTCGATGGCGGCGCGGCGCAGGATGCGGCGGCGCACGGCGGGCGGCAGCGCGTAGAGCTTGGCGCACTCCAGGAGGCCGGCGGCGTCGCGTACGGACGCCTCCGCCTGGCGGGCCCAGGCGTCCAGGGCGTCCGCGTCGTCGCGGGAGAGCTGGGCCGTCCGGGCGAGCGCCTCGACGACTCCCTTGCCGAGCGCCTTCTCCAGCGCGGGCAGGCCCTCGTGGCGCAGCCGGGAGCGGGTGTAGGCCGGGTCGGCGTTGTGCGGGTCGTCCCAGACGAGCAGCGACTGGGCCATGCAGGCCTTGCGGGCGGTCTGCCGGTCGAGGTGCAGGAAGGGGCGCCGGTAGCGGCCGTCGGCCCCCGAGACCGCGGCCATCCCGGACAGGGAGCGGATGCCGGAGCCGCGGGCGAGGCCGAGCAGGACGGTTTCGGCCTGGTCGTCGCGGGTGTGGCCGAGCAGGATCGCGGCGGCGCCGTGCCGTTCGGCGGCGGCGTCCAGGGCGGCGTACCGGGCGTCGCGGGCGGCGGCTTCGGGCCCGCCGTCGCGGCCGACGGTGACGGCGACGGCCTCGGCCGGGCCGAGCCCGAGTTCGCCGAGGCGCAGGACGACCTCGTCGGCGCGCAGGTCGGAGCCGGGCTGCAGACCGTGGTCGACGGTGATGCCACCGGCGCGGATGCCGAGTTTGGGGGCCTCGAAGGCGAGGGCGGAGGCGAGCGCCATGGAGTCCGCGCCGCCGGAGCACGCGACGAGGACGAGCGGCGGCGGCTGCTCGTGCGGCGTGTCCGCGGGCGCTCCGGTAGTGCGCGCGCGCCGGGTGGCGGGCGCCGGTACGCGCTCGCTGCCGACGCCCGCGGGGCGTACGGCGGTGGAGGAGGGCGCGCACCCGGCGCAGGAGGCGGGCGTGCGCCCGGCGCCTGAGGAGGGTGTGTGCTCGGTGAGGATGTCGTGGAGTACGCGGCGAACCGCCAGGCGTATCGCCGCGACCGCAGGATGGGGACCCATGTCCGGTTCCCTTCATGAAGTTTTCGGGGGGTGAACCCGATGTCGGTCACTCAGAGTGTGTAGATGGTGACAGAACCGGGCCGTTCCCCGAGCATTGCACGCCTACTCCTGCCTCACGGTCCCTCGGACGGGTGATTGGAGGGGCGTTCGCCTGCCGTCGGCCGGATTCGTTTCACGACCCCGTGGACGGCTTCACGACTCGGCCTTCCGGTGCACCCGAGTGACCCAGTCCGCCGGTTTGGAGATCTCCGCCTTGGTCGGGAGCGTGTTCGGGGACGTCCACACCCGGTTGAAGCCGTCCATGCCGACCTGGTCGACGACCGCGCGCACGAAGCGCTCGCCGTCCCGGTACTGCCGGAGCTTGGCGTCCAGACCGAGCAGCTTGCGCAGGGCCAGGTCCAGGCGGGAGGCGCCCTTGGCCCGGCGCTGCTGGAACTTCTCGCGAATCTCGGCCACGGACGGGACGACGGCGGGGCCGACGCCGTCCATCACGAAGTCGGCGTGGCCCTCCAGCAGGGACATCACCGCGGTGAGGCGGCCGAGGATCTCGCGCTGGGCCGGCGTCTGCACCAGTTCCACGAGGGACCGGCCGTCCTCGCCCTCCTCGCCCTCGGGGCGACCACCGGCAAGGGACTGGGCGGCTTCCCTGATCCGCTCCAGGACGGTCATGGGGTCGACCTCGGTCTCTCCCAAGAAAGACTGGATTTCGCCCTCCAGGTGGTCGCGCAGCCAGGGCACGGCCGTGAACTGGGTGCGGTGCGTCTCCTCGTGGAGGCAGACCCACAGCCGGAAGTCGTGGGGCTGGACGTCGAGTTCGCGCTCCACGTGCACGATGTTCGGCGCGACCAGGAGGAGCCTGCCGCCGCCGTTCTCGCCGGCCGGGAGGTCGCGGGTGGAGGGGGCGAAGGTCTCGTACTGCCCGAGTACGCGGGAGGACAGGAAGGACAGGAGCATGCCCAGTTCGACGCCGGTGACCTTGCCGCCGACGGCTCCGAAGACGGCTCCGCCCGCGGTGTTGCCGCGCCGTTCCTGCATCTTGTCCAGCAGGGGCTTGAGGAGTTCCCGGAAGCCGGCGACGTTCGCCCGGACCCAGCCGGGGCGGTCGACGACGAGGACGGGGGTGTCGTGCACGCCCTGTTCACCCAGCCGGGTGAACCCCCGTACGTGCTCCTCCGAGGCCTTCGCGTGGCGGCGCAGCTCCGCGACGACGGCCCGGGCCTCGTCGCGGCTCACCTCGGGGCCCGGCCTCACGAGCCGGGTCGCGGTCGCCACCGCGAGATTCCAGTCGACCATCTCGGCACCACCGATGCTCGTCATGCGTCAACCGTACGTGAGGGTGTCCGGGTGCGGTGAGGGGTGCGGAGCCGGTCGTGCGTCCGCCGTGGCAGGCCCGGGGTCCGTGGTGCTCCCGGGACGCCCGGGGGCGAAAGCCCGTCCGTGGCGCCCCTCGTGGCACCCGGCCTAGCGGCAGCCGCAGGCCGCGAGGGCCGACGCCGAGCGGTCCAGGGCCGCTTGGGCGGTGGTGCGGTCCGTGGTCCCGGAGGCGAGGAACGCGAAGGCCAGCAGCCGGCCGTCGGTGTCGACCACCGTCCCGGCCAGCGCGTTGACGCCCGTCAGGGTGCCGGTCTTGGCGCGTACGACGCCGGTGGCCCCGCGGTCCGCGCCGTCGGCGTAGCGCTGGCTGAGCGTGCCGGTGAAGCCCGCCACCGGGAGCCCGGTGAGGACGGGGCGCAACTCGGGGCGGGCGGGGTCGCCGGCCGCGGCAAGAAGGTCGGTCAACTGTTCGGCGGAGAGCTTGTCCGAACGATTCAGGCCACTCCCGTCCGCGAAAGCGGAGCCCTTCAGCGGCACGTCCAGTTTCTTCAACTGGGCCCGGATCGCCTTGCCGCCGCCCTCGAAGCTCGCCGGTTCGCCGGCGGCGAGGGCCGTCTGCCGGGCGAGGGCCTCGGCGATGTCGTTGTCGCTGTTGGTGAGCATCCGCTCGACGAGGGCGGACATCGGCGGGGACTGGACCTCGGCGAGGGTCTCGGAGCGGCCGGTCGCCTTCGAGGGGCCGGGCGGGGTCGTCCCGATGCCCTCGTCCTCCAGGAGGTCCGCGAACTTGCGGGCCGCGTCGCCCGCCGGATCGGCGGTGCGGGCCGCCGCCCCGCTGGACGAGTCGTCGAGGCGGCCCTCGTCGACCATCAGCGGGCTGACCTGGGTGAGGTTGCCGTCCACGCCGGCGGGCGGCTGTCCCGAGCCGGCGTACAGCGAGGTGTCGTACGAGAGCGTCACCTCGTCCAGCTTGCGGTCCTTGAGCGTGCGGGCGGTGTCGGCGGCCAGGGTGCGCAGGCTCGCCCAGTCCCCGTCGGTCTTCTTCCGCGCGGTCAGGGTCGGGTCGCCGCCGCCGACGAGCACGACCTCCTTGGTGTCGGGCTCCAGGGCCGCCCGGGTGGTGATGCGGTGGTCGGCGCCCGCCGCGGTCAGCGCGGCGATCGCGGTGGCGATCTTCGTGGTGGAGGCGGGGGTCAGCGCCTCGCCGGGCCCCACGCCGTACAGCCGGCGCCCGGTCGCCACGTCGACGACGACGGCCGAGTGCCGCGTCCCCAGCGAGGGGTCCTTCAGGAGCGGGTCGAGGACGGCGGCCAGGGCCTTCCCGTCGGGCGGGGGCGCCGAACCGGCGGTGCCGCCCAGCCCGGCCAGGACGGACGCGGCGCTGGGCGCGGGGCGGGGTCCGCCGCCCGCCGTACCGCGGTCGGGGCCGTGATCTCCGCCACCCTGTCCGGCCCGCGATGCGGCCCAGTCGCGCTCCGCCGTACGCTGACCCGAGGAGTCCCAGGGACCGGCCGCGGTCGCCAACCCGGCCGCGAGCGCCAGGCCCACGGTGGCGGCGACGGCTGTGAGCTGCGGAGTCGTGACCCTCACGGGGCGCGGCCGGACGGCTCGGGTGACCCGCACGACGTGCGGTTTCACGGTCCGCGCGACCCGCACCACATGCGGTCTCGCGGTCCGCCAGGCCCTCAGCTCTGGCACGATCACCAGCCCCTTTCGCGATCACACACCTGCGTGAGGGACACTTAACCACCAGAACTATGTGCTGATCATGGAGGAGCCACCGGTGGAGTTCGACGTCACGATCGAGATTCCGAAGGGTTCGCGGAACAAGTACGAGGTGGACCACGAGACCGGTCGGATCCGCCTGGACCGTCGACTCTTCACTTCGACCAGCTACCCGGCCGACTACGGCTTCGTCGAGAACACCCTCGGCGAGGACGGCGACCCGCTGGACGCGCTGGTCATCCTGGACGAGCCGACCTTCCCCGGCTGCCTCATCCAGTGCCGCACGATCGGCATGTTCCGCATGACCGACGAGGCCGGCGGCGACGACAAGCTGCTGTGCGTCCCGGCGCACGACCCGCGCGTGGAGCACCTGCGGGACATCCACCACGTGTCGGAGTTCGACCGTCTGGAGATCCAGCACTTCTTCGAGGTCTACAAGGACCTGGAGCCCGGCAAGTCCGTCGAGGGCGCCAACTGGGTCGGCCGCACCGAGGCCGAGGCCGAGATCGAGCGTTCCTACAAGCGCTTCAAGGAGTCCGGCGGTCACTGACCTGCCCTGCTCCGTGTCCGGGCCGCGCGACTCCGCAGGGGGCCGCGCGGCCCGTTCGCGTTTCCGTACGCATACTGAGGCGTACGGAAGGTACGCGTAAGACGTACGGAAAGTACGTGTGAGACGTACGCGCACCGCACGAAAGGCAAGGCAGGCGCTGGTGGCGGACCCGGAGGCGGAAGACCGCAAACCGCAGTCGGACGAGGCGAGGAGTGCGTTCGCCCCACCGGCCGGTGTGGTGGCGCCGCAAGCCCCGGTGGTCGAGGAGGAGTCCTCCACGACGTCGGAGTTCGCCCTCCCCAAGGGCCTCGACGTCCCTCACGCGGCCCCCGTCGACTCCGAGGGCTCGGCCTTCAGCACCCCGCACACCTACAGCGCGAAGCACGCGCCTCCCGCCTTCACGCCGCCGACCGGCATGCCGGTGGTCCGGCTCACCAAGGACGCACCCTGGCAGGACCGGATGCGCACCATGCTGCGCATGCCGGTGACCGAGCGGCCGGCGCCCGAGCTGGTGCGCAAGGAGGACGAGTCGGGCCCGGCGGTGCCGCGCGTGCTCGACCTGACGCTGCGTATCGGCGAGCTGCTGCTGGCGGGCGGCGAGGGCGCCGAGGACGTGGAGGCGGCGATGTTCGCCGTCTGCCGCTCCTACGGCCTGGACCGCTGCGAACCGAACGTCACGTTCACCCTGCTGTCGATCTCGCACCAGCCGTCCCTGGTGGACGACCCCGTGACGGCCTCCCGGACCGTTCGTCGCCGCGGCACCGACTACACGCGCCTCGCGGCCGTCTACCGGCTCGTCGACGACCTCAGCGACGCGGAGACCGCGATCTCCCTGGAGGAGGCCTACCGGCGCCTCGTGGAGATCCGCCGGAACCGCCACCCGTACCCCGGCTGGGTGCTGACCGCGGCGGGCGGGCTGCTCGCGGGCGCGGCCTCGGTGCTCGTCGGCGGTGACGTCTTCGTGTTCGTCGCCGCGGCGCTCGGCGCGATGCTCGGCGACCGGCTGGCGTGGTTGTGCGCGGGGCGGGGGCTGCCGGAGTTCTACCAGTTCACGGTGGCCGCGATGCCGCCGGCCGCGATCGGGGTGGCGCTCCAGCTGGCGGGGGCCGGCGTCAAGGCGTCGGCGGTGATCACCGGTGGACTCTTCGCGCTGCTGCCGGGAAGAGCGCTGGTCGCGGGCGTCCAGGACGGTCTCACCGGCTTCTACATCACCGCGTCCGCGCGCCTGCTGGAGGTCATGTACTTCTTCGTGGGCATCGTCACGGGCGTGCTGCTGATCCTGTACTTCGGCGTGAAGCTGGGCGCCGAGCTCAACCCGGACCAGGCCCTCGGCGTCTCCGAACGGCCGGTGCTGCAGCTCGTGGCGTCGATGCTGCTGTCGCTCACCTTCGCGGTGCTGCTCCAACAGGAACGGTCCACCGTGCTGGCGGTGACCCTCAACGGGGGCGTGGCCTGGGCGGTGTACGGCGCCATGCACTACGTCGGCGACATCTCCCCGGTCGCGTCGACCGCGGTGGCGGCCGGCCTGGTGGGGCTCTTCGGGCAGTTGCTCTCCCGCTATCGGTTCGCGTCGGCGCTCCCGTACACCACGGCCGCGATCGGGCCGCTGCTGCCCGGTTCGGCCACGTACTTCGGGCTGCTGGCCATCGCGCAGAACGACGTCGACAAGGGGCTGGTGTCCCTGACCAAGGCCGCGGCGCTCGCGATGGCCATCGCCATCGGGGTCAACCTGGGGTCCGAGATCTCCCGGCTGTTCCTGCGGACGCCGGGCGGCGACGCCGCCGGCCGCCGCGCCGCCAAGCGGACGCGCGGCTTCTGAGGCGCCCTGCGTCCGCGGCGCGGCGGGCGGACCCGGGGTGACCCGAGCGACGCCCTCTAGCGCTTGGCGTGACGGCCGCGCTGGCCCGGGGCGACCTGGGCCGGGCCGTCGGAGGCGGCCGCCGCCTTCTTGCCCTTGCCGCGGGCCCGCAGGTACTCGATGGCGATCGGGACCACCGAGACGAGGACGATCAGGATGAGGATCGCCTCGATGTTCTTGTGCACGAACTCGATGTTGCCGAGCCAGGAGCCGAGGAGCGTGACGCCCGCGCCCCAGAGCACACCGCCGATGATGTTGAAGGTGATGAAGGAGCGGTACCGCATGCCGCTGACGCCGGCGATGATCGGCGTGAAGGTGCGCACGATGGGCACGAAGCGGGCCAGGACCAGGGACTTGGGGCCGTACTTCTCGAAGAACTCGTGGGCCTTGACCACGTTCTCCTGCTTGAAGAGGCGGGAGTCCGGGCGGGTGAAGAGCGAGGGGCCGACCTTCTTGCCGAACAGGTAGCCCGCCTGGTCGCCGGCGATGGCGGCGACGCAGATCAGCACGACGGCCAGCCACAGCGGGAAGTCCAGCTGGTTCGACGCGATCAGCAGGCCGCAGGTGAACAGCAGCGAGTCGCCCGGCAGGAAGAAGCCGATCAGCAGGCCGGACTCGGCGAAGACGATGAGCAGCAGGCCCCAGATGCCGAAATTGTCCAGGAGGGTGTTCGGATCCAGCCAGCTTGGTCCAAGGGCAAGCGTCGTCACGGTTCCGGGCTCCTGGGGGTGAAGGAAGGATACGGCGGCGGGGTCGGGCCGACCAACGCTATCAACGTCGGGTGCCGGCGCCAGGTTCCACGGGTGCCTCCGGGATGCACTGTGCCCCGACTGGGACAAAGCTGTGAGCCATGGGAATCGAAGATTACGGTGGCGGCATCAGCCCCCAGTCCGACGTCCTGGTCGTGACGACGAACGATGTGCCCGGGCACCGCGTCGAGCAGGTGATCGGCGAGGTCTTCGGCCTCACCGTGCGCTCACGGCATCTGGGCAGCCAGATCGGCGCGGGCCTGAAGTCGATGATCGGCGGTGAGCTGCGGGGCCTCACCAAGACCCTCGTGGAGACCCGCAACCAGGCCATGGAGCGGCTGGTCGAGCAGGCACGCGCGCGCGGCGCCAACGCCGTGCTGATGTTCCGCTTCGACGTGTCGGAGGCCGCCGACGTGGGCACGGAGGTGTGCGCGTACGGAACGGCCGTGGTCCTGGCCCGGGAGTGACCCCGGGCCAGGTGGTCAGGAGCGGCGCGCGGCGTTCGCCGCGATGGCGTCCCTCAGGTGTTCGGCGAGCCCCGGCCGCATGGAGTCGTAGAACTCCTTGAACCGCTCGTCGGACACGTACATCTCGCCGAGCCCCCGGTGCATCTCGTACGAGCACGCGTAGAACCACTTGGTGATGTGCTGCCGGTGCTCCTCGGCCAGGTCCATGGCCGGCTCGCCGGCCGGGGGTTCGCCCGCCGCCATGAGAGTGCCGTAGCGCTCCCCCCAGGCGGCGACCTCGGCCTGCATCCGCTTCCAGTCCTCCTTCGTGTAGCGGGCGGCGCGGCGCTGCGACTCCGCGTACGCCTCCGTGCCGCCCCAGCGGCGCTCGGCCTGCTCCGCGTGCGCCTCGGGGTCCTTGTCCCCGAAGACCTCGAACTTCTCCTCGGGCGTGAGGTTGATGCCCATCGTGCGTGCCTCCATGGCGTGCTCCACGGCCGCGGCCATCTTCTGCAGCTTCTCGATCCGGGCGGTCAGCAGTTCGTGCTGGCGGCGCAGGTGCGCGCGCGGGTCCGCTTCCGGGTCGTCGAGCAGGGCCGCGACCTGGTCCAGCGGGAAGCCGAGCT
This sequence comes from Streptomyces sp. NPDC026417, assembly GCF_055567695.1. NCBI lineage: Bacteria > Bacillati > Actinomycetota > Actinomycetes > Kitasatosporales > Streptomycetaceae > Streptomyces > Streptomyces sp. NPDC026417. The sequence continues at coordinate 238,632 of NZ_JBVHPY010000008.1, read as the reverse complement.
CGCGGTAGAACAGGATCTGCTGCAGCCGGTCGAGGTCGGCGTCGCCGTACCGCCGATGGCCCGCGTGGCTGCGCTCGCTCGGTGCGAGCAGGCCGATCTCGTCGTAGTGGTGCAGCGTGCGCACCGTGACGCCGGCGAAACCGGCGACCTGGCCCACTGAGTAGCCCATGTCGGCTCCCTTTCCGTTACGCCCTTCAGCCTCGTCCCTCACGTGGCGTCAGGTGCAAGCCGGAAGTCCCCGGGATGTTATGCGGCTTTTGCCCACTTAGGGTGTGACTCGTGAGCACCGAAGCCCCGGCAGCGCCGGGCCCGACCCCCGTCCGGCGACTGCTGCCGCTGCTCGTGCCCTCCATGCTCGTCGGCATCGCCGCGGCGCTCGTCCTGCTGGGCGTCAGCTGGGTCGCCGACCACCTGGAGGACGTCCTGTGGCAGACCCTCCCGGACGCGCTGGGGATCGGCCGCTACTCCTCGCTCTGGATGATCGTGATGCTCACGGCGACCGGCATCGCGGTGGGCCTGGTCATCTGGAAGGTGCCGCGGCACGCGGGCCCCGATCCGGCGGCCAGCGGCCTCGTCGACCCTCCGCTGGCGCCCGCGGTGCTGCCGGGACTGCTCGTCGTCACCGTCCTGGCGCTGGCGGGCGGGGTCAGTCTGGGCCCCGAGAACCCGATCACGGCCACCAACATCGCCCTCGCCTGCTGGCTGGGCGCCCGGATCGCTCCCGGCTCCCCCACCATGCTGTGGCTGTCGCTGGCCGCCGCGGGAACGGTCGGCGCCCTGTTCGGCACTCCGGTGGCCGCCGCACTGATCTTCTCCGAGGTGCTGGCCGAGCAGCCGGGACGCGGCGCCCTCTGGGACCGGCTGCTGCCGCCGCTGCTCGCGGGCGGCATGGGCGCGCTGACCGTCACCCTGCTGGCCCACCCGAGCTTCGACCTCTCGCTGCCCGCGTACTCGGGGCCGCACTGGGGTGACCTGCCCGGCGCCCTGATCATCGCCTCCGTCGCGGCGCTGGTCGGCATGGCGGCGGTCTACGCCCTTCCGTTCGCCCACGGCGTCTTCGCGCGGCTCGGTCGCCCGTGGCTGGCCCTTCCCCTGGGCGGTCTGGTGCTCGGCCTGCTGGGCGCGCTGGGCGGGCACCTGACGCTCTTCAAGGGCCTGGACGAGATCAAGGTCCTGGCCGCGAACCCGGACGGCTGGTCCTCGGGGGAGTTCGCGCTGATGACCGTGGTCAAGCTGGCGGCGCTGCTCGTCGCGACCTCGTGCGGGTTCCGCGGCGGCCGGATCTTCCCCTCGGTCTTCGCGGGAGTGGCCCTCGGCCTGTGCGCCCACGCCCTGGTGCCCGAGGTGGACGTCACGCTCGCCGTGGTCTGCGCCGTGCTCGGGGTGCTGCTGGCCGTCACCCGGCAGGGCTGGATCAGCCTGTTCACGGCCGCCGTCCTGGCCTCCGACACCGCCGTGCTGCCGCTGCTCGTCATGGCGACGGTGCCGGCCTGGCTGCTGGTGACCGGACGTCCCCAGATGCAACTGCACGCCGACGGAACCCCGCTTCGCTGACCCCACTCCCCCACTCATCCGCACGGAGGCGACATGGCGCTCCACAAGGGCCCCGAGCAGCACGACGACCGTCCCCTGTCCGTCAACCCCTTCTACGGGGAGACCAATCCGGTCAGCGGCATGGTGGAGGCGCCGCCCACGCACCGCCTCCCGGACGGCCCGCTGCCGCCCACCACCGCCTACCAGCTCGTCCACGACGAGCTGATGCTGGACGGGAACTCACGGCTCAACCTCGCCACCTTCGTCACCACCTGGATGGAACCGCAGGCCGGTGTGCTGATGGCGGAGTGCCGCGACAAGAACATGATCGACAAGGACGAGTACCCGCGCACGGCCGAGCTGGAGCGGCGCTGTGTCGCCATGCTCGCCGACCTCTGGAACGCGCCGGACCCGTCGGCGGCCGTGGGCTGTTCGACGACCGGGTCGAGCGAGGCGTGCATGCTCGCCGGGATGGCGCTCAAGCGCCGCTGGGCCCAGCGCAACGCCGACCGCTATCCCGGGGCCCGCCCGAACCTGGTGATGGGCGTCAACGTCCAGGTCTGCTGGGACAAGTTCTGCAATTTCTGGGAGGTCGAGGCGCGCCAGGTGCCCATGGAGGGCGACCGGTACCACCTCGATCCCCAGGCCGCCGCCGAGCTGTGCGACGAGAACACCATCGGGGTCGTGGGCGTCCTCGGCTCCACCTTCGACGGGTCCTACGAGCCGATCGCCGACCTGTGCGCGGCGCTGGACGCGCTCCAGGAACGCACGGGCCTGGACGTCCCCGTGCACGTCGACGGCGCGTCCGGCGCGATGGTGGCGCCCTTCCTCGACCCGGACGTGGCCTGGGACTTCCGGCTGCCGCGGGTGGCGTCCATCAACACCTCGGGGCACAAGTACGGCCTCGTCTACCCCGGTGTCGGCTGGGCGCTGTGGCGCGACAAGGAGTCGCTGCCCGAGGAGCTCGTCTTCCGGGTCAACTACCTGGGCGGCGACATGCCGACCTTCGCGCTCAACTTCTCCCGGCCGGGCGCGCAGGTCGTGGCGCAGTACTACACCTTCCTGCGGCTGGGCCGGGAGGGCTACCGGGCGGTGCAGCAGACGACCCGGGACGTGGCCGGCGCGCTCGCCGGGCGCATCGAGGCCATGGAGGACTTCCACCTCCTCACCCGCGGCGACGAGCTGCCGGTCTTCGCCTTCACGACGAAGCCCGAGGTGACGGCGTACGACGTCTTCGACGTGTCCCGGCGGATGCGTGAGCGCGGCTGGCTGGTGCCCGCGTACACCTTCCCGGCGAACCGGGAGGACCTCTCCGTGCTGCGGGTGGTGTGCCGCAACGGGTTCTCGATGGACCTCGCCGAGCTGTTCGTGGACGACCTGAGCCGCCTCCTGCCCGAACTGCGCCGGCAGCCGCGCCCCTCCACCCACGACAAGGGCGCGGCCACCGGCTTCCATCACTGAGGCCGCCCCGGGCCCCGTCAGCGGCTGAGGCGGGCGAACCTCCGTACGGCCGCCGGGAAGAAGACGGCGAGCAGGGCGAGCGGCCAGGCCACGGCGGCCCAGACGTGGCCCGGCTCGCCGCCCGGGCCGCCGAGGAGGTCCCGTACCGCCGTCGCGGTCTGCGACATCGGGTTCCACTCGACCGCCGTGCCCAGCCAGGCGGGCATGGACTCCGGGACCGCGAACGCGTTGGAGAGGAAGCCGACCGGCCACACCAGGATCTGGACGGCCTGCACCATCTCCGGCCGGCCCGCCACCATCGCCAGCTCGATGCCGATCCACAGCATCGCGAACCGGAAGAGCAGCAGCAGGCCCATGGCACCCAGGAAGGCCCCCGGGCCGCCGTGCGGGCCCCAGCCGATGGCGGCTCCGACCCCGGTCAGTACGAGCAGCGTCAGCGCGGACTGCAGCATGTCGGCCACCGAACGGCCCACGAGCACCGCGCCGTCGGCCATCGGCATGGAGCGGAAGCGGTCGACGACGCCCTTGTTGAGGTCCTGGGTGACGGCGAGCATCGTGCCCTCCAGGCCGAAGGCCATGGTCAGCGCGAGCATGCCGGGGACCAGGTAGTCCACGTAGTCGCCCTCGACCTCGCGGCCGCCACCGACCAGGTAGCCGAACATCAGCAGCAGCATCACGGGGAAGACCAGGCCGACGAGCACCTGCACCGGCTGCCGTGCCCAGTGGGCGAACTCGCGGCGGGTCATGGTCCAGCAGTCGGTCAGGACGCGGGACTCCCGGCCGCCGAAGCCGTCCTCGTACGCCGTACTCACACCGTCTCCTTCTCGCGCCGGTCGTCCTCCGTGAGGTGCAGGAACACCTCGTCGAGCGTCGGGCGGCGCAGCGCGACGTCCTCCGCCTCGATCCCCGCCTCCTCCAGTGCGCGCACGATCCCGGAGAGCGCCGCCATGCGGTCGGTGACCGGCGCGCTCAGCAGACGCCGGTCGGTGTCCACCGAGACACCGTCGGCGGGCACCGGCAACAGAGCCACGGCTGCGCCCAGTTGGCCGGCGTCGCGCAGGACGACGTCGATGCGGTCACCGCCCGTGCGCGCCTTCAGCTCGTCGGCCGTGCCGTCCGCGACGACCCGGCCCCGGTCGACGACCGAGATGCGGTCGGCGAGCTGGTCCGCCTCCTCCAGGTACTGCGTGGTGAGCAGGACCGTGGTGCCGCCGCCTACCAGGGAGCGCACCGCCGCCCACACCTCCGTGCGCCCGCGCGGGTCGAGTCCGGTCGTCGGCTCGTCCAGGAACAGCACCTCCGGCTCGGTGATCAGCGAGGCCGCCAGGTCCAGCCGGCGCCGCATGCCGCCGCTGTACCGCTTGACCGCCTTGCGCCCGGTGTCCGCGAGGCCGAAGCGCTCCAGGAGCTCACCGGCCCGCACCCGCGCGCGGCGGGCGCCCAGGTGGTACAGCCGCCCGAACATCTCCAGGTTCTGGCGGCCGCCGAGCTCCTCGTCGAGCGCGGCGTGCTGGCCGAGCAGACCGATGCGGCGCCGCACCTGCGCGGGCGCGTGCACCACGTCGTACCCGGCGACCTCCGCGCGGCCCGCGTCGGGCCGCAGCAGGGTGGTGAGCACGCGTACCGCGGTGGTCTTGCCCGCCCCGTTCGGACCCAGCAGGCCGTGCACGGTGCCGCGCTCCACCGCCAGGTCCAGGCCGTCCAGGGCCGCCCTCTCCCCGTACCGCTTCCGTACGCCCTCGACTGCGATCGCGTCGGTCATCCGGCTCCCTCCACCTCAAGTAGTCAAACTTGACCACTGGCGTGAACGTAATACCCGCCCATACATTCGTCAAACTTGATTAGTCGTGATCCCCAGGATGCGGCGTCCCCGTCGCGTACGGGTTGTCCTCACCCTCCGCCAGGACGCCGACGAACGGCTCGCCCTCACCCGCGAAGGTGTACGCCCCGCGCTCGACCCGCTCGATCAGGCCCCTCGTCCACTCGGCGTCGGCGTCGGCGGAGTGGACCCACAGGTTCATGATCTCGCCGATGTGGCCGAGCTGTTCGGGGCCGTCCTCGGGCACGTAGTGCTCGGTGACCGCGGAGCGCCATTCACGGATCCGCCGGATGCGCTCCTTCAGGAGGCCCACCGCCTCGTCCCGCGGCAGCTCGACGAGGAACCCGATGCCCGCCGATCTGACGTCCATCTTCTGGTCGTACGACGTCAGGGACTCCCTCAGCAGCGCCAGGAACTCCTCGGTGCCGCGGTCCGTGATCTCGTACTCGGTGCGGGGCGGCCCGCCCGCCGTGGACGGCGCGATCTCGTGGGCGTGCAGCAGCCCCTGCTTGGCCATCTGCTTGAGCGCGTGGTAGATCGAGCCGGGCTTGGCGTTGGACCACTCGTGCGCGCCCCAGTACTCCAGGTCGTTGCGCACCTGGTAGCCGTGGGCCCGCCCGTGCTGGCGCACCGCGCCCAGCACGAGGAGACGGATCGCTGACATGGGGTCCAGGTTAGGACCCCGCCGCGTGCCGCCCCCTCGCCGGGCCCAGCCGCCGCCGGGGCCGCTCGCGCCCGGAGGTGGCCGCCGCTCGGACTGGCCGCCGCTCAGTCCCGGCCACCGCCCTGCTCGTCGGCGACCAGCTCGAAGGCGGTCCGTCCGTCGAGGGACTCCCGGATGACGTCGGCGTGGCCGGCGTGGCGGGCCGTCTCCGAGATCAGCCGCAGCATCACCCAGCGCAGGGAGACCCGCTCGTCCGGCGGGAACCAGGGGGCGTCCGGCAGCGGGAAGGTGTCGTCGAGGCTCGGCGCCGACCGGATGAACGCCTCGGTCTCGGCCGCGACCTTGTCCCAGTACGCGAGGACCGACTCGGGGGTCTCGTCCCCGACGAGCACGAAGCACTCGTGCCAGTTCGACTCGTCCCGCTCGACGGCCGGCGGCTCCCCCTTCGCGCGGGCGATCCAGCTCTGCTCGACCTCGCCCACGTGCTTGACCAGCCCCGCCAGGGACAGTTCGCTCGCGCTGGGCCTGCTCGTGGCCTGCTCCGCGTCGAGTCCGAGCAGGGTCCGCCGGATGCCGCCGCGCTCGCCCTCCAGGAACGAGAGCAGCGCTCCGCGCTCGTCGCCGTGCGCTTCCGCGGAAACGTGAGTGACCATGTCGGGCCGCCTTTCGTGGGGTGCCGTGTGCCGTTCCTTCTCGACACCCACGAAGCTACGGGCCCTTGCGGTCAGTTCCTGTCCGCAAGGGCCCGGCGCGCCACAACGTGGCCGGGACGTACTAGAACGGGAAGAAGCTGCGCCCGTGCTGCACCGAGATCCACTTCTGGGTGGTGAAGGCCTCGACGGTCGCCTCGCCGTTCAGCCGGCCGACCCCCGAGGCCTTCTCGCCGCCGAAGGCGACCAGCGGCTCGTCGTGGACCGTGCCGTCGTTCACGTGGAACATGCCGGTGTCGATCTGCTTGGCGAACGCCACACCGCGCTCGACGTCCGCCGTGTGGACGGCGCCGCTGAGGCCGTACGGGGTGTCGTTCACGATGCGCACGGCCTCCTCCTCGCCGTCGAAGGGGACGAGCAGCGCCACCGGACCGAAGATCTCCTGGCGCAGGATCTCGGAGTCGGCGGGCAGGTCGGTCAGCACGGTCGGCTCGACGAGGTTGTCGGTGGTGGCGCCGCGCAGGAGGGCGGTGGCGCCCTCGGCGAGCGCCTGGTCCACGGCCCCCGTGATGGCGTCCGCCTGCGAGGAGTTGATGACCGGGCCGATGACCGTCTGGGGATCGCTCGGGTCGCCGGCCTTCAGGCCCTTGACCTTGGTGACGAACTTGTCGGTGAACTCGGCCAGGAGCGAGCGGTCCACCAGGACGCGGTTGGCCGCCATGCAGACCTGGCCCTGGTGCACGTACCGGCTGAACACCGCGGCGTCCACGGCGTAGTCGACGTCCGCGTCGTCGAGCACCACGAGCGCGCTGTTGCCGCCGAGTTCGAGGACCGAGCGCTTGAACTGTGCGGCGCAGACCGTGGCGACGTGGCGGCCCACCTTGTCGGAACCGGTGAAGGAGATGACCTTCGGGACCGGGTGCTCCAGGAAGGCGTCGCCGATCTCGGCGATGTCGGTGATCACGACGTTCAGCAGGCCGCCGGGCAGACCCGCGTCCTCGAAGACCTTGGCGACCAGGGAGCCGCCGACGATCGGGGTGTTCTGGTGCGGCTTCAGGACGACGCCGTTGCCGAGGGCGAGGGCGGGCGCGACGGACTTCAGCGACAGCAGGAAGGGGAAGTTGAAGGGGCTGATGACGCCGACGACGCCGACCGGGACGCGGTAGACCCGGTTCTCCTTGCCGTCGACCGGCGAGGGCAGGATGCGCCCCTCGGGCCGCAGCGCCAGCTGGACGGACTCGCGCAGGAACTCCTTGGCGAGGTGCAGCTCGAAACCGGCCTTGAGGTGGGTGCCGCCGAGCTCCGCGATGATCACCTCGGTGATCTCCTGCTCGCGCTCCTCGATGATCCGCAGCGCGCGCTCGAAGACGGCACGGCGCGCGTACGGGTTGGTCGCGGCCCACTCCTTCTGGGCGCGCTGGGCCGCGCGGTAGGCCTCGTCGACCTCGTCGACCGTGGCTATCGTGATCGACGCCAGCTTCTCGCCGTTGTACGGGTTGAAGTCGATGATGTCCCAGGAGCCGGTCCCCGGGCGCCACTCGCCGTCGATGTACTGCTGTGCCAGGTCGGTGAAGTAGGACGACATGTGATCCCTCAATCCCAGGGCTGCCGAGGCAGGCATCCGATCAACGTCTGATCACACGTCATCGTACTGGTGTGCAAAGGGAGTTGAGGGCCGCTCGGGACAGTCCGCACGGACTCCCGAGCACCCCGCCGAGCGGCGCGGACGGCCCCCTCAGGACAGCTGGAGCAGCCCCCGGAGCAGGTCGCGGCTCTCGGACGGCCCCGGACTGTCCTGCTGCAGTTCCTTGAGCGCGCCCTCGTACTGGGTGACGTCCTCGCGCTTGTCCAAGTACAGGGCACTGGTGAGCTGTTCGAGGTAGACGACGTCGGAGAGGTCGGACTCCGGGAAGCTCAGGATGGTGAAGGAGCCGCTCTCGCCCGAGTGGCCGCCGAAGCTGAACGGCATGACCTGGATCTTGACGTTCGGCCGCTCCGACAGCTCGATCAGGTGCTGGAGCTGGCCGCGCATGACCTCGCGGTCGCCGTACGGGCGGCGCAGCGCGGCCTCGTCCAGGACGCAGTGGAACTCGGGGGCCCGCTCGGAGACGAGGTGCTTCTGGCGCTCCAGGCGCAGGGCCACCCGCCGGTCGACGTCCGCGGCGCTCGCCCCCTTCATGCCCCGCCTGACGACCGCGTGCGCATACGCCTCGGTCTGCAACAGGCCGTGCACGAACTGCACTTCGTAGGAGCGGATGACGTGAGCCGCGCCCTCCAGGCCGACGTACGTCGGGAACCAGCTCGGGAGGACGTCCGAGTAACTGTGCCACCACCCCGCGACGTTGGCCTCTTTCGCGAGGGAGATGAGGGACGTCCGCTCGGCCTCGTCCGCGATGCCGTAGAGCGTCAGCAGGTCCTCGACGTCACGCGTCTTGAAGCTCACCCGTCCCAACTCCATGCGGCTGATCTTCGATTCGGAGGCACGGATCGAGTAACCGGCCGCTTCCCGGGTGATGCCGCGCGCCTCTCGCAGGCGCCTCAGATGCGACCCCAGCAGCATGCGCCGCACCACCGAGCCGCTCGACTCACCAGCGCTCACGTTCGTCCGCCTCCCCAACCGTCTCCAGGGGCCGAAGTCTGCCACTAAAACACTTCAAGCTGTACTCGTCCGGTTACAGAAACGGAAAGCAACCGAAGGAGCCACGCAGAAAAAGATCAGTTGAGGGCAAACAAGGGGGAAGAAGGTGACAGAAGAAATGCACAGGAAGGGGTACGGGAGCGATCAATTCCGGCGCGTGCACGTGCATCTGCCCTTGCATCTGCGGGGGGCTTTCGGAACCATGGTCCCGCGCCACCGCTGCATCGCCACGACCGCGAACCCCGGGAGTGCCTCGCATGGGGACGAATGGATCGACCATGCTCGAGCCGTTACGGCAGGGGCTTCCGCCGCTCGACCCCGCGGCCGTGTCCGAAGCCGCCTCGTGCGCGCTGCCCGCCCGCTACGAAGCGGTGCGCGAGGCACGGCAGTTCAGCCGCAGAACGCTCGACCAGTGGGACATAGGCGACCGCTTCGACGACGTCTGCCTGGTGGTCTCCGAGCTGGTCACCAACGCACTGCGGCACGCGCTGCCGGCGGACACACCACGCGCCTGCGAACAGGACCCGCCCGTCCGGCTGCACCTGATGCGCTGGACGACCCGTCTGGTGTGCGCCGTGCGCGACCCCAGCAACGACAGCCCCGTCGCACGCGACTCGGACGACTTCTCCGCGGAGTCGGGGCGCGGCCTCTTCCTGGTCGACTCGTTCGCCGACGGCTGGGGCTGGCACCCGCTCGCCGGCAGGCTCAGCGGAAAGGTCGTGTGGGCGCTGTTCCGGTTGCCCAACGCCGGGGCCGGTACCGAATGACGAACCGCGGCGCCTTTGCGCGCCGCGGTTCTACGCGCGTCACGGCACGTTGCTCACCCGTGACGGAACGTTGTACGGGACCGGCGGCCCCGCCGGCCCGGCCGCATGCCGTTCACCCTCACGCGCCCGCTATCAGATGGTCGAACTCGCCGTCCTTGATGCCCAGCAGCATGGCCTCGATCTCCGCACGCGTGTAGACGAGCGCGGGCCCCTCCGGAAAACGCGAGTTGCGCACCGCCACCTCACCGCCGGGCAGCCGGGCGAACTCCACGCAGGATCCCTGCGAGTTGCTGTGTCTGCTCTTCTGCCAGTTCGCCCCATGCAGCGCCGTGGCCGCCATGCCGTTGTACACGTCGTCCACGTCGCACACGTCGTGGTCCACAGGTTGCTCCCCGGGTGGTGCATTGGCTGATGTGACCATTGATGCAGTGGTCAACTGTCCCGGATCATAGCCCTGTTCATGTGCAGATGCATGAGCAAATGCACGTGCACGCGGGGTGGTCCCGCGGTTACAGCTTTTACCGGGTTTTGACTACTGCACGCTGGCCGGCCGACTACAGCCGGTCCAGCGCCTGCCCGAGAGAACGCAGCACATGCGACCTCCAGCCCCCGCCCATGATCTTCCGCGCCAGCATCTGCGCGGGGTCGTCCGGGTCGAATCCCTCGTGCACTAGGAAGAGACGCGTTCCACGGCCTTCCTGTTCCAGCGTCCACGTGATGGTCCAGTCCGCGGGACGGCCGGGGTCGGCGTCGGCCCACCGGACGCGCAGCATCCGCTCGTTCTCGTAGGCGAGAACGCGCACGTCGACCACGCCGGAGAAGTCGGTGTTGGGCCGCGGCACGGACGTCAGCGTGTACTGGTGCCCGACCTCCAGGCGGAAGTCCTCGGAGCCCGGCATCTGCCACTGCGCGAGCAGTTCCGGCTCGGTGAGGGCCCGCCAGACCTTGGCCGGCGGGTGCGGGAGGAACTGGTCGACGCGGACGGTCGTCAGGTCGTCGTCACCGGGGTCCGGTGCGAGGTGTTCTGCGGAGCTCATGTCTCGTCATGGTCGGGCATGCGGTCCAGCAGATCACCGAGGCCCCGCAGCCTGTCGCGCCAGAACCGCTCGTACGGATGGAGCCAGTCCTGCACCTCGGCGAGCGGGGCGGCCTCCAGCCGGTAGATGCGCTGCCGTCCGGACCGCTCCTCCGAGACCAGCCCGGCGTCCCGGAGGATCTTGAGGTGCTCGGAGAGGCTCGGGCGGCGCATCTCGAAGTGGTCGGCGAGCGCCTGGACCGGCTGCGGTCCGTCGTCGCGCAGCAGTCGCAGCACCTCACGCCGGGTGGCGTTGGCGAGCGCGGCGAAGAGGCGGTCCTCACGGGGCCCGGTGATCGTCATGTCGTGCTCAGAAGCCTTCCTTCTCCGTCAGCAGCATCAGACCGTTGCCGTCCGGGTCGCGGAAGGAGGCCATGCGGCCCCAGGGGGCCTCGTCCGGCCCGTCCACCGCGACCCCGGCAGCCGTGAGCCGCGCGCAGTCGGCGTCGACGTCGGTCGTGAGCAACATGATCCCCCGGGCCTCGCCGGGCACGAAACCACCCATGCCGGGTCCCGAGAGCGTGAAGACGGTCTGCGCGCCCCGCGGCGCGACCTGGAGCCAGCGGCCGGGCGGCATCCGCCGGTCGGCGGTGACCTCGAAGCCGAGGACCTCCGTGTAGAAGCGCAGGGCCCGCTCCTGGTCGGCGACCGGGAGGGTGACGAAGGAGGCGTGGGTGATGTTCATGGGAGCGACAATAGGTAGGTATTTCCCTACGCGTCAAGCGTAGGGAAATACCTACCTATGGATGCCTCCCGGGCAGGCGGGTCCCCTCCTGGTAGCTTGCTGCGGTCGTCCCGGCGACCTCAGTGATCACCGCCCACCCTTGGGGGACTTCCAGTGACTTCGGCGACCTTCCCGCGCCAGCGGGTGCGGAGCGCGGCCGCGGCCGCGGGACTGGCGGCGGCACTCGTGCTGACCGCCTGCAGCAGTGACGGCGACGGCGGCTCCGACGCGGATTCCGGCGCGTCCGACGGCCCGTCCGCCACCGCCACCACGGACACCGGGGGCTCCGGGGGCTCCGGGGGCGCGTCCGCCTCGGGGAAACTGGAGGGCAGCTGGCTCGCCACGACCGACGGCAAGGCGGTCGTCCTGGTCGTCAACGGCAAGGAGGCCGGGCTGTTCGCCACCGGCGGCACCGTGTGCAGCGGCACCGCGGGCAAGGAGGCGGACATGCAGATGATCCACCTCACGTGCCCGGACGGCTCCGACGACCGCGCCAAGGGCATGGTCGACTCCGTCGGCTCCACGACCATGAAGGTCAAGTGGGAGGGCGGCCTGGAGGAGACGTACCGCAAGGCCGAGGGCGGCAAGCTGCCCTCTGGCCTGCCGTCGGCGAGCCTCGGTTCCTGAACTCACGCGAGGAGCACGTCGTACCGTACGGGCCGCGGGACCCTTCGGGGTGCCGCGGCCCGTCGGCGTTCCCCGAAGGAGTGGCGCAACGGTGGGGCGAGGAGCGGGCGGGAACCGGCTTGCGTGATGATCCATGTGCACCGTCACGACCCCAGGGGGAACCCATGCGCGTCCTTCCCATCACCGTCACCGTCCTCGCGGCGGCTCTCACGCTGTCCGCCTGCGACGACGGCGGGACCGCCGACGACGCCAAGACGAAGCCGTCCGCGGCCTCCGGCGTCTGCACCGCCGACCAGGTGGACATCGAAATGGGACCCGGCAACGCCGCCCCCGCCGCCGGGGACACCGGCAACGTGCCGGTCACCGTCACCAACAGCGCCGCGGCCGCCTGTTCCGTGGGGGGCTTCCCGGAGGTCGGCCTGCACGGCGACGGCGACACCACATGGACCGTCGCCGCACAGGAGGGCGCGAAGGCGGCGAAGGTCAAGCTCGCGCCGGGCGAGGCCGCGACCTTCACGATCACGTATGTGCGGGGGCCCGAGGGCGACTCCGCGAAGGGTGCCGACGTGCGCACCGTCGCCATCGGCCTGCCCGACTCGACCGCCCCCCGGTCCTTCCCGTGGGAGTACGGCGCGGTCGCCCTCCGGGGCGGGACCGCCGCGGACGCGTCGGTGAGCCCGTTCCGGACGGCGGGGGACTGAGGCCGGGGCCGAAGCGTCGGACGGACACCACGGCACCCGCGGGAGACCACCGGGTGCCGTCGGCGTCGGCCGGGTCGCCGGCCGCCGCGCCCTCCTGCCCCGCCTCGCGAGCGTCGTCACCGGCGTACGGATCGCCGCGAATGACGGACCGGCCCCACCGGCCGGCAGCTTCCGTGCCCGCCGGGGCCGGCCGTTTCCGGCGCCCTGCCCCGTCACCTCAGCCGGGGGCGGTTCCCGACCTGGGCCCGGTCCGCCGCGGCCGACCCCTCCTGCCAGCCGGCGGCGTCGCCGACACCGCGCAGGCGGGTGGTCACCGTGCGCGGGAACAGGTCCTCCAGGCGGTCCGCGACCGCGACGTCGCGAGCCGCCAGGACCGGCAGCAGCTCCCCCGCCGACTCGGACACCTGCCCCTCGGCCACCGCCGAGAGACGGTCGCCGATCCGGTGCGCGTACGCGGCGAGGAAGGACTGCCGGAAGGTCTTCGTACGCTTGCGGCCGCCCGCCCGCTGGGCCGCCTCCGCCTTGGTCATCGCCGCCGTGGCCTGCACGAGCAGCGAGGTGTGCAGCAGCTCGAGGGCCTCCAGGTCGGCCTCGAAGCCGACGACGGTGGAGAAGCCGAGGTCGTCGTTCCACACCGCGCGGCAGCGGTTGGCCCGGGCCACCGCGTCCAGGAGCACCGCCTTGGCGGTCTCGTACGGCGCCTCGATCCCGATCCGGCAGGCACCCGGCGCGTCCTTGGCGTGCGTACGGGCCGCGAGCAGCGCCTCGTCGATGCTGTGCCGTGCCATCAGCTCCTGCGCCTTGGCGCTCAGCGCCTCGGCCTCCTCCGGGAAGCCGGTCGCCTCCGCCTTCGCGAGCAGGGCACGGATCCGGCCGAGCATGCGGGAGTCGTGGGAGGCCGTCCGGGCGTCCCGGCCGGTGCCGGGCCGCGGTGCGTCCAGCGGCTCGATGGCGGGCAGCCGCAGCAGCAGCCGGTACAGCTCCAGCACCGAGGTCGCGTACGAGAAGCGGTCGGTGCGCGGGGCCCGCGCCTCGGCCGCCAGGTCACCGAGCTGAGCCGCCCACCGCGGCCCCCTGCCGGCCTCGGGCCGCCGCCTCGCCTCCGCCAGCACCAGCTCCGACACCAGGCGGACGTGGACGTCGTCCAGCTCGCGGCGCACCAGGCGTACGACATCGGCGGGCTGCCAGCCGCGACGCCAGGCGGCGGAGACGAACTCCTCGCCGCGGCGCGCGAGTTCGGCGTCCGAGGCGGGGTCGGCGGCGAGCAGCGAGGCGCCCGTGTCGAGGGCGGCGTCGGTGTCGGCGTAGAGGGCCTCGAAGGCGCGCTCCACGGTGCTGGGCGTACTGCTGGTCATCCCTCGATCGTGCCACGCCGTGCAGCGAGGGTTCCGCCGTCCCGCCGGGGTGGGTCTGGCCCCACCCCGGGGACACCCGCTGGTGGTCGTGTGCGCGAAGGCGGCGCGCGGTTCGCTGGGAGGCATGACCACCACAGCCGTACGCATCCGTTCCCTGCGCCGCCACTACGGCGCCGTCGCCGCCCTGGACGGGGTGGACCTCGACCTCGCCGCCGGGAGCTTCACCGCCGTGATGGGGCCGTCGGGGTCGGGGAAGTCGACCCTGCTGCACTGTGCGGCGGGCCTGGACCGGCCGACCTCCGGGACGGTCACCGTGGGCGGCGTGGAGCTGGCGGGGCTGAGCGAGCGGCGGCGGACGCTGCTGCGGCGGGAGCGGATCGGGTTCGTGTTCCAGTCCTTCAATCTGCTGCCCTCACTGACCGCCGCGCAGAACGTCGCGCTGCCGCTGCGGCTGGCCGGGCACCGTCCGTCGCACGGAGCGGTGCGCGAGGCCCTGGCCCGGGTGGGGCTGGCGGAGCGGGCCGGGCACCGTCCGTCGCAGCTGTCGGGCGGGCAGCAGCAGCGGGTGGCCCTCGCACGCGCGCTGATCACCCGGCCCGACGTCCTCTTCGGTGACGAGCCGACAGGCGCCCTGGACACCGCGACCAGCCGTCACGTGCTGCTTCTGCTGCGGCAGTCGGTGGACGAGGAGGGGCAGACGACGGTGCTGGTCACCCACGACCCGGTGGCCGCCTCGTACGCGGACCGGGTGGTCTTCCTGGTCGACGGCCGGCTGTACGGCGAGCTGTCGGCGCCCTCGGCGAAGGACGTCGCCGCGCAGCTGACCCGGCTGGAAGGTCCGCGAGGCGTCACGCCGGCCCCGGTGGGTGCGGCGTGCTGACCCTGTCGTCGCTGCGGACGCGCTGGACCTCCCTGCTCGGTTCCTTCGTCGCCGTGGCGCTCGGGGTCGGAATGACGGCGGCCATGGGCCTCGGCCTCGCCGCGACGTTCGACGCCCCCGCCCCCGCACCGCAGCGCTTCGCCGGCTCGCCGGTCGTGGTCATGGGCCGGGACACGCTCACGGTGGAGGTGCGGCACGGACCGGGCATCGCCCGAGTGTCGCGGAAGCTGGCGCATCCACACCCTGTGGACGACGAACTGCTGCGGAAGCTGCGGGACTTGGGACCCGTACGGACGGACGGGGAGGCCCGGGACGCGGTGGGCGTCGACGCGCCGGCCGCCGCCGTGCGCGGAGTCGTCGCCGAAGCCGCGGCGTCCTCCGCCGACGCGCACGGCGAGGCCGGGGCCGCCCGCGCCCGGGTCCTGACCGGGGACGACCGGCGGCTGGCCGATCCCGCGACGGCACGGGACGCCGAGGCGCTCGTCGCGGTCGACTCCCTGCTCGGAACGGCGGCCGGGGTCGCGGCGTTCGTCTCGATGTTCGTGACGGCCTCCACGTTCGCGCACGTGGCAGCCCTGCGGCGGCGGGAGTTCGGGCTGCTGCGGCTGGCCGGGGCGACCCCCGGACGGGTGCGCGGGATGCTGCTCGGCGAGGCGCTCGCGGTGGGCACCGCGGCGTCGGCGGCGGGATGCGCGCTGGGCGCGTGGGCCGCGCCCCGGCTGGTCCGGGCACTGGTGGAGGGCGGGATCGCGCCCCCGTGGTTCGCGCTGCGGGGGCCGGCGCTCTGGCCGTACGGAGCCGCGTGCGCCACCGGTCTGTCGGTGGCCGTCCTGGGAGCCTGGGCGGCGTCGCGCCGGGCGGGCAGGACCCCTCCCACGGCGGCGTTGCGCGAGGCGACGGTGGACTCGGGGGCGATGACGCGGACCCGGCGTGTGGTGGGCCCGGCCCTGCTGGCGGGGGGACTCGGCCTGCTGGCCTGGAAGCTGGGGACCGAGCCGGCCGGACTGCTGAAGCGGAAGACGTACACGACCCAGCCGATGATCCTGGTGACGGCGGTGGCCGCGCTGGCACCCGTCCTCGTCCGCCCCCTCGCCGGCCTGGTCCGGCTGCCCGGTGCGAGCGGCCTGCTGATCCGCGAGAACGCGCGCGCGTCCGTGCGCCGGACCTCGGCCGTCGCCGCTCCGGTCCTGGTGACGGTGGCGCTGGCGGGCTGCCTGCTCGGTTCGGCGCAGACCGTCACGGAGGCGCGGGCGCGGGAGGCACGCGACGGCACCGGCGCGCAGTTCGTGGTGACCGGCGACGCTCTGCGGCCGGTCCGGGTGGCGGGAGCGACGGTGTCGGGCACCGCGTCCACCGCCGTGTTCGTACGGGAGGAGGGGTCCGCACTGATCCGCTCCGACGCGCGGGCGGTCACGGACGTGCGCGCGTTCGCGTCGGTGGCACGGCTTCCGGTGGTGGCCGGGAACCTCGACGATCTCGACGACCGCTCCATCGTCGTGAACGAGGAGTGGGAGCGGCACGAGGTGGGCTCCCGGGTGCGGGTGTGGCTCGGCGACGGCCGGCCGGCCCGGCTGCGCGTCGTCGCGGTACTGGCCCAGGGCACCGGGAACAGCGGCGCGTACGTGACCAGGGCGAACGCACCGCGGGCCGCGGTCGACCGGCTCGACGTGCGGGTGGCGCCGGGCGCCGACCCGGCCACCGTGGCCGCCGCCCTGCGGGCCTCCGGCTCGGGCGGCCGGGTCCACACGACCGCCGCCCGGTCGGCCGCCACGCATCCGCGCACCGGCCCGCAGACCCGCCTCGGACTGCTCGTGGTGCTGGGCATCGCCCTGGTGTACACGGTCATCTCGCTCGCCGGGACGCTGGCGATGGCGACGTCCGCCCGGGGCGCCGAGCTGCGCTCGCTGCGCCTGGCGGGCGCCACCCGGGCACAGGTGCTGGGCGTGGTCGTGGGCGAATCGGTGCTGGCCGTCGGGGTCGGCGCGGTCCTCGGCGTCGCCGTCACCGCGGTGAGCCTCGCCGCACTGGGCGCCGCGCTCGCCCGCCTGTCGGCCCCGGTGACCGTGACGGTGCCGTGGGAGCTGCTGGGCGCGTGCGCGGGGGCCTGCGCGCTGGTCGCGGCGACCGTGTCGGCGGCAGCGGCGTCACGGCTCCTGCGCACCCGGCCGCCGGCGCGCGCATCGGGGCTCCGCGGGCGCCCGGCGGGGCAGCCCCCCGCGTGACGTGCCCCGGCGTGGCCGACGGGACCGGCCGGTCGGACGGGAGCCGAGCGGCTCGGCCGGTGGGAGCGGCTCGGCCGGTGGGAGCGGCTCGGCCGGTGGGAGCGGCTGGGCCGGTGGGAGCGGCTGGGCCGACGGGATCCGCTCGGCGGGTGAGGCCGGCTCGTCGACGGGATCGGCTCGTCCCGCGGCGGGTGCCGGGGGGCGCGCGACGGGACAGGCCGCGCAAGTGTCAACTGTGGGTTGACGCAGGAGGGGTGTCAACTTACGGTTGACACATGACGACGAACCCGCCAGGCAAGGCATCCGTGCGCCTCGACGACCTCATCGAGGCCATCAAGAAGGTGCACACCGACGCGCTCGACCAGCTACAGGACGCGGTGATCGCCGCGGACCACCTCGGCGAGGTGGCCGACCACCTGATCGGCCACTTCGTCGACCAGGCCCGTCGCTCGGGCGCGTCCTGGACGGACATCGGCAGGAGCATGGGAGTCACCCGGCAGGCCGCCCAGAAGCGATTCGTGGCGAAGGCGGAGTCCGACCTCGACCCCAGCCAGGGGTTCGGCCGCTACACCGAGCGGGCCCGCAAGGTGGTCATGGCCGCGCACAGCGAGGCCAGGGCCGCGGGCAACGCCGAGGGACTCCCCGAACACCTCGTCCTCGGCCTCCTCAGCGAACCCGAGGCACTCGCCGCCCGCGCGGTCACCGCGCAGGGCGTGACGCTCGCCGCCGTCCGCGAGGCGGCCACCGGGGCGCTCCCGCCGGCCGCCGCCGAGGTCCCGGAGCTCGTCCCCTACGGTCCCGCCGCCAAGAAGGTCCTGGAGCTCACCTTCCGCGAGGCCCTCCGCCTCGGCCACAACTACATCGGCACCGAGCACATCCTCCTGGCCCTGCTCGAACACGAGAACGGCACGGGCGTCCTGACAAACCTGGGCCTGGACAAGCCGACGACCGAGGCCCACATCACGAAGACCCTCACCGAGCTGGTCAAGGGACGGGAGGGGACGCAGGCCTGACGGCCTCCCGGGGCGGTGCGGACGGCAGGGCTGCCGAGGCGCCGACTGTGGGCCACGGGGGGTCACGGGGCCGCGGGTCACGAGGTTGCCGGACCACGGGTCGCGAGGCCGCCGGACCACGGGCTGTGGGACCGCCGGGCCGCGGGCCGTGGGACCACCGGGCCGCGGGACCACGGATTGCGGGACCGCCAGTCCGCGGTACCACGGATTGCGGGGCCGCCGGGCTGTCGGTTGTGGACCGGACCCCGGGCTCCCCGGACCCGGACCCGGGGCAAGGACCGGACCCCGGGCTCCCAGGACCCCGCGCGTCCCATCCCGTGCGGCACGGCGATGTCAGACCCCCCTGCGAGACTCGCAGGTGTGACGGACCGGTGGGCTCTCGCTCCGGCCGGGGACGGCGGCGTGGACGTCGTCGCCCTCGGCCGGGACGGGCTGCCCGCAGGACCGGTCCGCCGCGAGGCGGATCCCGTCGAGGCCGTGCGCGCACGGCCGGACGTGGTCCGCTGGGTGTGGCGGTCGACGGCCGAGGTGTATCCGCGCCTGCTCGCCGCGGGGGAGCGAGTCGAGCGGTGCTACGACATCGAGGCGGCCGAGACCTTGCTGCTCGGCCACGAGGGTCGCCTCGGTGAACCCCGGTCGGCGGCCGCCGCACTGGCCAGGCTCCGCGGCGGCCCCGTCCCGCCGGACCCCCCGCAGCGCTCCGCCGAACCCGGCTCGCAGTCGTCCCTGTTCGAGCCGCGCCCCCCGCAGGTCCCCCTCCTCGACCTCCTGGAGGTGTACGCGGATCAGCAGCGCCGCCACGACGCGGCGGAGCACCCGGACCGGATGCGGCTGCTGACGGCCGCCGAATCGGCCGGGATGCTGGTGGCCGCCGAGATGAACGGATCGGGGCTCCCCTGGAGCGCCGACGTCCATCGCGAGGTGCTGCACGAACTGCTCGGAGAGCGGTATGCGGGCGGTGGCGAGCCCCGCCGCCTCGCCGAGCTCGCGGACGATGTCTCGGCCGCGTTCGGCCGCCGCGTCAGACCCGACCTGCCCGCGGACGTCGTCAAGGCGTTCGCCCAGGCCGGGATCAGGATCAGGTCCACCAGACGGTGGGAGATCGAGTCCATCGACCACCCCGCCGTGAAACCGCTGGTCGAGTACAAGAAGCTGTACCGGATCTGGGTCGCGCACGGCTGGTCCTGGCTCCAGGACTGGGTCCGCGACGGCCGCTTCCGACCCGAGTACCTGCCGGGCGGCACGGTCACCGGCCGCTGGGTGACGAACGGCGGCGGCGCCCTGCAGATCCCCAAGGTGATCCGCCGCGCGGCGGTCGCCGACCCGGGGTGGCGGCTGGTGGTGGCCGACGCCGACCAGATGGAGCCGCGCGTGCTGGCGGCGATCTCCCGCGACCCCGGACTGATGGAGGTCGCGGGCCGCGAGAGCGACCTGTACCAGTCGGTGTCCGACCGCGCCTTCTCCGGCGACCGGGCCCAGGCGAAACTCGCCGTCCTGGGCGCGGTGTACGGGCAGACGTCCGGCGACGGACTGAAGAACCTGGCTCAGCTGCGCCGCCGCTTCCCCAAGGCCGTCGCGTACGTCGACGACGCGGCGCGGGCGGGAGAGGAGGGGCGCCTGGTGCGGACGTGGCTCGGGCGGACCTGCCCTCCGGCGGCGGGCTCGGGCGAGGACGCGGCCGAGGAGGCCGGCATCCCCCAGGACGACCCGGCGGACCCCTCCGACGTCTCCGCGGGCACCGCCGACCAGGCCTGGGTCCCGGGTTACGCGTCCAGCAACTCCCGCGCCCGCGGCCGGTTCGCGCGCAACTTCGTCGTCCAGGGCAGCGCCGCCGACTGGGCCCTGCTGGTGCTCGCGGCCCTCCGCCGCACCTGCGCGGACCTGGCCGCCGAGCTGGTGTTCTTCCAGCACGACGAGGTGATCGTCCACTGCCCCGCCGAGGAGGCGGACACCGTCGTGGCCGCGATCCGCGAGGCGGCCGACCTGGCGGGCACGCTGACGTTCGGGCAGACCCCCGTCCGCTTCCCGTTCACCACGGCGGTGGTGGAGTGCTACGCGGACGCGAAGTGACGCACCCGGCGCCCGCCACGGTCACCACTCACGCCATACAGAACTCCGCTACGGTCACCCCTCACGCCGTACAGCCCCGTCACGGTCACCCCTCCCTCAACAGGTCCCTCAACTCCCCCACCACCGGAGTGTCCCTTCCCCGCAACGCCTCCAGGGCCAACTCCCACTGCCGGTACGCCTCTTCGAGCCGGCCGTCCGCACGGAGCAGCAACCCCCGCTGATGCCGGGCGAGCCCCTGGGTGAACCGGTCGGCACGCTGGTCCGCGCGGAGGAACAGCACGTCGCACTCGTGGACGGCCCGCTCCACGCGCCCCAGCCGCCGCAGCGCCCGCACCAGCCCCAGCCGGGTCTGCGACTCGCCGTGCCAGTCGCCGTGCCCGTCGAGGATCCGCAGACTCTCCTCGAAGTGCGGTACGGCGGACCAGGGTTCACCGAGCCTGAGATGGGCGTAGCCGATGTTGCAGTGGGCGGAGTGCCGCACGATCACGTCCCCGAGCGCGTCGCCGATCACGAGGCTGCGCCGGTGCTGGTCGATGGCGGCCCGGGGATCGGTGTGCTCGTAGAGGTTGCCCAGGTGGCTGTAGGTGACGGCCTCCGTGTGCGGGTCGCCCGGCGTGCGGGAGAGCTCCAGGCTCTGCAGCAGCGCGTCGCCGGACTCGGCGTACCTGCCCAGCCCTTCCAGGAGCATCCCGCGGTTGTTCAGCCCCCGCCGCACCCGGGACAGCACACCGAGCCGCCGCCAGACGGCCAGCGCCCGGTCGTTCAGGGCGAGCGCGTCGCCGGTGCGCCCCGTCATGAAGTGGAGCCCCGCCAGATCGCCGAGCGCGTACGCCTCGGCCGCCTCGTCACCGAGCCGTCGCGCCGCCCCGAGCGCCGCGCGCTGGATCACCTCCAGCTCCGCGACCCGTCCGCTGCGCTGCACGTACGGATGGAGCAGACGCGCCAGGACGAGGACGTACGGGGACGACTCCGCGTACCGCTCGACGAGGGCGACCACGTTCTCCAGTTCCAGGTCCCCCCAGGCGAACGCGTCCTTGGCGCAGGAGAACGGCGGCGTGGCCTCGACATCCGCCGTGTGCGCGGGCGGCTGCGACGCGGTCGGCCGGCTGCGGTCGTCGAGGTCCAGGCCCGGTTCGACGATCGCCGCGAGGGACCGGGCGGCGACACCGGCGTACCAGCGCAGGGCTCGCTCGACCGCGTCGACGTCGTCGGCCGCGTCTCCGGATTCCGCTCCGGCTCCGGCTCCGGCTCCGGGCGACTCCGGGGCGCGGGGACCTCCCTTCTCGCGCGGGTCGCGGTCTCCGCCCCCGGCGGCCGTCACGCCCGCGATCTCGCGGGCGAAGTCGCGGACGAGGTCGTGGGGGGCGTAGCGGCCGTACGCCGTCTCCTCCAGGAGGGCGACGTCGACGAGCCGGTCGAGCGCCGCCTCCGCGCGTCGCTCGTCCGTGCCGATGAGACGGGCGAGGAGAGCCACCCCGTACTCGGGGAGATCGACCGCGCCGATGCGGCGCAGGGCCAGCGCGGCGTCGCGGTCCGCCTCGCGGTCGGAGGAGCGCAGCGCGTCATGCGCGACGGCCAGTGACCTGCGCACGCTCAGGTCGTCGTACTCGAAGTGGTGCAACCGCCCCTCGGTGGCCGCGAGTTGACCCGCCAGGGCAGCCGGAGTGAGTGCCCGGCGGGCGGCGAGACGGGCGGCCACGATCCGCAGGGCGAGCGGCAGCCGACCGGTGAGCTCGACGAGGGGATGCGTGCCGTCGAGTCCGGCTGCGCGTCCGGACACCGTGCGCAGCAGCTCGGCACTCTCCTCGTCCGACAGCGGCGCGAGCGGGAGGCGCAGGGCACCGTCCAGCGCGGTGAGCGGCGAACGGCTCGTCACGATCACCGCGCAGCCGGCGCCCGCCGGCAGCAAGGGCCGTACCTGTGCGGCGTGGGCGGCGTCGTCGAGCACCATCAGCGTGCGTGTCGGGGCGAGCACCGAACGCAGCAACGCGGCGGCCGCATCCGGGTGTTCGGGGATGTGACGCGGCTCGGTACCGAGGTCGCGCAGCAGCGAGGCGAGGGCCTGGCCGGGGGACAGGGGGGTCATCCCGGGGGTGGCGCCGTGCAGGTTCACATACAACTGACCGTCGGGGAAACGTTTCCGCAGGGCATGCGCCACGTGCAGCGCCAGTGCGCTCTTTCCGACGCCGGCCATGCCGCTGAGCACGGCGAGGGCCGCGGTGCCCCGGCTCCGGCCCAGGGCACGACGCAGCTCCTCGATGATCCCGGCGCGGCCGATGAAGTGCGCCGGAGCGGGCGGGAGTTGGGCGGGCCGGGGCAGCACCGTGTCCGGGAGGCCGACCGGGGCAGCCGCGGCGTCCGGAACGGCACGGGCACTTTCTTCCACCCTCGCACCCGCCATCGCGTCCGGCACGGTGTCCTGCACGGCGTCGGCCGTCGCGTCCGCCGTCGCGCCGGCCACCGGGCCCGAAGCCGCGTCCATCGCTGCGTCCGCCGTGGCCTCGGCCACGGGGCCCGAAGCCGCGTCCGTCGCCACGCCCGCCAACGGGGCAGGCCCGGTCCCCTCGGGCGACTCCGCACCCTGACACCCCGCACACTCCTCGGTGGACACCGGCCCCACCGCGGGCTCCCCCGGTCCGGTACCCCCGCCCCGGAGGATCTCCAGATGGGCTTCGCGCACCGCGGGGCCCGGTTCGATGCCGAGTTCCTCGATCAGCCGCGCCCGCAGGTCGCGGTGCACGGCCAGCGCCTCCGCCTGCCGACCGGTGCGGTGCAGTACGAGCATCAGCAGCCGGTGGAAGGACTCGCGCAGCGGATACTCCGCAACGAGTGCCGCCAACTCGGGTGCGAGCCGGATGAGTCGAGGGCCGGCACCGTCGAGCGCACCGAGGGAGACGACCTGCCCGGCAGCCGCCCGGCGACCGGGTTCGCCGGACTCCACGACCGCACCCGCCCCCGTCCTCGCGCTCGTCCCCGGCTGCGCACCAACGCGTCCCGCCGCCCCGGCAAGGTGCAGTTCGGCGTCGTACCGCCATTCCAGGAGCTGGAGCCGCGCCTCCTCCAGCCGCGGGACGAGGGCGTGACCGCCGATCCCGGGCGGCAGTCCGCTCAGGGGCGTGCCGCGCCACAGGGCGAGCGCCGCGTCCGCCTCCCGCCGTACCAGCGCCCACTCGCGGCGGGTGTGTGCGGCGCGGGCGGCGGTGAGACGGCGCTCGAAGACGTGGACGTCCAGTTCGCCGTCGTCGACGCGCAGCAGATAGCCGGGCGCCACCGCCCGCAGGCGCCGCGGACAGTCGAGGAGTCGGCGCAAGCGGGTCACATGGTTCTGCATCGAGGCCCGGGCGGACGCCGGCGGTGCCCCGCTCCACAGCGCGTCCTCGATCACGTCGAGCGGCACGACCCGGCCCGGTTCCAGCAGGAGCGCCACCAGCAGGGCACGCAGCTTGCCGCCGCCGACCGGAGTGACGTCACCGTCCGTGCCGTACAGAACCGGCGGACCCAGCAGTCCGAACCGCAGCCCGTCCCGCATGACGCCGCCCCACTGCCTTCCCGCACGACCGCTTCGGGCGGCCACGCCCCGGCGACTTCGCGCCGACCCGCGACGACTTCCCGTCGCCCCACCTGCGGCCCCTGGGTGAGCCGTTGGCCATATGTTAGCGATCCGTTGGCGCGATCTGATGTGATCACTTCATCGGATCTGGCCCGACGGCGCGCGCGTACGCCGCGCAACTCGGGGGAGTGACGCCGTCGCGGCCGGG
The DNA here is from genome assembly GCF_055567695.1 of Streptomyces sp. NPDC026417. Classification (NCBI taxonomy): domain Bacteria; kingdom Bacillati; phylum Actinomycetota; class Actinomycetes; order Kitasatosporales; family Streptomycetaceae; genus Streptomyces; species Streptomyces sp. NPDC026417. Next base: position 214,675 of record NZ_JBVHPY010000008.1, on the reverse strand, counting down.
TTCGAGGACGCAAGAAGGCCCCGGTCGTCGGAGGTGAGCGACCGGGGCCTTCGTCCGCCCTCAACCGTCCGCGCCAGGAGCGGTCCCGCCTCGCGGCCGGCCGCACGCGGTGCGGCGGCGGTCAGATGACCGGGGGCCGTCCGAGCCTCGTGAGCCGCCAGACCGTCCGCCACCGCATGGGCCGCCGCTCCCCGCCGGACGCCCGGAACCCCTCCACGAAGCCACCGAACCAGGCCCGCAGCCCGCCCACGGAACGCGTCCGGGCGAGCGTGAGGAGGACCCAGATGCCCAGGTGGACGGGGATGAGCGGCAGGGGGAGCCTGCGCCGGACGAGCCAGACCCGGTTGCGGGCGGTCACCCGGTAATAGATGGCGTGCCGCGCGGGCGAGGTCTTCGGGTGCTGCAGGAGCAGTTCGGGCTCGTACAGGACGGTCCACCCGGCGTCCGCGGCACGCCAGGCGACGTCGGTCTCCTCGTGGGCGAAGAAGAACTCGGCCGGCCAGTCCCCGATCTCGTCGAGCATGCGCATGGAGAAGGCGTGGCCGCCGCCGAGGAAGCCGGTCACGGGGCCGCCCCGCAGGGGATCGCGGGCTCCGACGCGGGGCACGTGCCGACGCTGGGTCTCGCCGTTCTCGTCGGCGATCCGGAACCCGACGATGCCGAGCCGCGGGTCCCCGGCGAAGAGGTCGCGCACCTTGCGCAGCACGTCGGCGTCGACGAGGAGTCCGTCGTCGTCGAGCTCCACGACGACGTCCACGTCCCCGAACTCCCGCAGCTTCCGCAGCCCCACGTTGCGTCCGCCGGGACATCCGAGGTTCTCGTCCACCTCGATGGGGGTGACCTCGCCGGGCAGCCCCAGCCGCTCGGCGAAGTCGGGAAGCGGACAGCCGTTCCCGACGATCACGATCCGCGCGGGGGCGACGTCCTGCTTGGCGACGGACGCCAGCAGCGCGTCGACCTCGGCGGGCCGGTTCCCCATGGTCACCACGGCAACAGCGATCCGCGGCTCCTGAACCACGACACCCACCTCGATTCGGCGACGACTGGTGCGCGATGCTAGCCGTTCACCACGCCGTGCCCCGCCGTACGACGCCAGTCCGCCCGCCTGCTGCCCCCGGTGGGTGTCCCCTACCGTGCGCCGACCGACGACTCCCGCCGCGTTTCCCTCGCACGGATACGGTGCAGGGCAGGATTCCGGCCACCGACGGCCGCACGGCTCCGGCGGAGCAGATCGAAGGAGGCTGCGTCGACCATGACCCCGGCCTTCGGCGACGGCTGGCGCGCGACGGTGACCGTCGACCCGCTGCCCATCGCCCCCCGCTTCAACGGCAATTCCGTGGACGTCGCGCCCTATGCGAGCGGAGCGGAGCGTGAGCGGTTCCTGGTGGCGACCTTCGGCAGCCAGGACTGGCTCTGGGACACCCCTGACGTCGTCCGGTTCGACCCGGACAGCCGGGAGTTGGTGGGAGCCGAGTTCCAGCTTCCCTACGTCTCCGCCGACGCCGAGATCTCCGGGCGCGCTCCCGTTCTGCCCCCGGTACGCCCGGGCGGGCTCCGCGCGGACGAGGTACGGGACTTCCGACTGGAGACGTGCCGGGTGCTGTGCCGCGTTCCCGGAGACGCGGTACTGACCTCGCTGCGCGATCTCGACGTCCTCGACGAGCCGCTGGAGGCCGCCATCGGCATCGCACCGGACGTGGCGCTGCTGGTCCAGCACGGCGGCGTCGTCGGCTGGAGCCTCACCGATCCCGCGCGCCATCTGACCACGGTCCACGGCACCCCGGCCCCCGCCCCGCCGTCCCCGGCCGTCCGCCGGCTGCTCAGCGCCTGCCTGGACCTGGTCGCGGATCCGCTCCTCGAAGCCGTGCAGGACGGCGAGCCGGCCGCCCTGGCCCGGCTCCGCGAGGTCCACCGGGCCCTGCGCGACCAACAGGAGGACCGCCACCGAGCCGACGCCCTCCTCGCGTTCATCGGCAACCTGGTCGAGGACTGCGCGGACGTCCCGCCCGGGCAACAGCCCTGACCTCTGACTCCGGCCCGGCCCTCCTGCAGAAGGGGAACAGAGCCCGCCCACCCCCGCGGGTCCCCGCCCAGCGGGCGCGCCGCCTTCCCCGTCCCCGAAAAAAGCAAAAGCCCCAGGTCACGGCGAGTGAGTCCTGAGGCTTCGGCAGAGCCGCCTTCGGGATTCGAACCCGAGACCTACGCATTACGAGTGCGTTGCTCTGGCCATCTGAGCTAAGGCGGCGCGCTGTCCGCACCATGGTGCGATCAGCAACGTCGGTAAGTCTACACAGTTTCGAGGAGTGCTCCGTACACGCCCCGGGGCCCTCGGCACCGGGGCGCGCGGTGGGGTCACGAGCAGCGCTTTTCCTCGGCGGGGGCGGCCCCCTGGAGGAGATAGCGGTTGATCGCGGTGTCGATGCAGTCGCTGCCGCGGCCGTAGGCGGTGTGGCCGTCGCCGTTGTACGTGAGCAGCGTCCCGGAGGAGAGCTGGTCGGCCAGGGAGCGGGCCCAGGCGTAGGGGGTGGCCGGATCGCGGGTGGTGCCGACCACCAGGATCGGGGCGGCGCCCTTGGCCTCGATGCGGTGCGGCTCCCCGGTGGCGCGCACCGGCCAGTACGCGCAGTTCAGGGACGCCCAGGCCAGCCCCTCGCCGAACACCGGCGAGGCCTTCTCGAAGGACGGGAGCGCCTTCTCCACCTCGTCGGGGGTCGAGAAGGCCGCCGGGAGGTCCAGGCAGTTCACGGCCGCGTTGGCGAACATCAGGTTCGTGTACGTGCCGTTCTCGTCCCGCTCGTAATAGCTGTCCGCGAGGACGAGCAGGCCCGCTCCGTCGTTCTCCTTGATCGCCGACGTGAGCGCCTCGCGCAACTGCGGCCAGGCCGTCTCGTCGTACATCGCCGCGATCACGCCCGTCGTGGCCAGCGACTCGCCCAGCTTCCGGCCGTCCGCGTCGCCCGCCGGGATGGGTGCCTTGTCGAGCCGGTCGAAGAAGGCCCGCAGGTTCCTGCCCACCTGGTCGGCGCTCGTGCCCGCCCCGCCCAGCGGGCAGTCGCTCTGGCCCACGCAGTCCTTCGCGAAGGACTGGAACGCCGTCTCGAAGCCCGCCGTCTGGTCCTCGTTCAGCCTGCGGGCGGTCAGCGTCGGGTCCATCGCCCCGTCCAGCACCAGCCGGCCCACCCGGTCGGGGTGGAGCCCGGCGTACGTCGCGCCCAGGAACGTCCCGTACGAGGCGCCGACGTAGTGCAGCTTCGAGTCGCCGAGCACGGCGCGCAGTACGTCCATGTCCCGGGCCGCCTCGATCGTCGACACGTGCCGCAGCAGCTCGGGCGACCGCTTGCCGCAGCCCTCCGCGAACTCCTTGTAGGCGTCGACCAGTTTCCCCTTCTCCCGCTGGTCGTCCGGGGTGATGTCCGTCTGCGTGTACGTGTCCATCCGGGGACCCGAGAGGCATTCGACGGGCTCGCTGCGGGCCACGCCCCGCGGGTCGACCGCCACCATGTCGTAGCGCGCGCGGACCTCCGCCGGGTAGCCGATGCCCGCGTACGACTGCAGGTAACCGATCGCCGAACCGCCCGGACCGCCGGGGTTGACCAGCAGCGAGCCGATGCGCTTTCCGGGACCCGTGGCCTTCTTGCGGGCGACGGCCAGTTTGATGCCGCCCGAGGCCGGCTTGGCGTAGTCGAGCGGCGCCTTCATCGTGGCGCACTGGAAACCGGGGACACCGCACGAGTGCCAGGTCAGCTTCTGCTCGTAGTACGGGGCGAGCGCCGACGGCGTGGCCCGGGGCAGCGCGGCCAGCGCCGCGTCGGCGGTGGACGCCGACGTCGAACCGCCCGGCGAACAGGCGGAGAGCAGCAGCGCCGTGGCCGCGAGCAGCAGGCCGCCGGTACGCAGCGGTCCCGTCCCGCCCACGGGCCGGTCGGGGCGGGAGGACGGAGCGGAACGGAGGGACCAGGTCGGCCGGAGGGACCGCGACGGCCGCGGGGTGCGCCTGATGTGCATCCCGTGAGCGTAACCTTGCGCGATCGATTGATCACCATCAGTTGCCGAAGCGCCTCGTACGAGTGACTTCGTCAACCCGGCCCGTCACCTGCCCGTGTCGGCGCAACGGTCGCGCTCACGGGTCCGTGTTGACGGGTCCGCGTTCACGGTCCGTGCTCACCCGCCCGTACTCCCTGGGCAGGGCCGCTCACCCCGCTCTGAGCGTCAGCGTCATCGCCTCCACCGCGAGCAGCGGGGCGACATTGCGGTCGAGGGCGTCGCGGCACGCGGCGATGGCGTCGATGCGGCGCAGGGTCGACTCCGGCGAGCTGCCGCGCGCTATCCGCTCCAGGCTGTCCCGCACCTCGGTATTGGCGATGGCCACGCCGGATCCCAGCTGGAGCGCGAGCACGTCGCGGTAGAAGCCGGTGAGGTCGATGAGGGCCAGATCGAGGCTGTCGCGCTGCGTACGCGTCCGCCGGCGCTTCTGCTTGTCCTCCAGGTCCTTCATGACGCCGGCGGTACCCCGCGGCATGCGCCCGCCCTGGCCGGCGCCGAGAGCCGCCTTCAGATCGTCGGTCTCCTTGACGTCGACCTCCTCGGCGAGCTGCTTCGCGTCCTCGGCCGCGGTGTCGATCAGCTCCTGGGCCGCCTTGAGGCAGCCGCCGACGTCGTCGACCCGGAGGGGGAGTTTGAGGACGGCCGCCCGGCGCGCGCGGGCCCGCTCGTCCGTGGCCAGCCGGCGGGCCCGGCCGATGTGGCCCTGGGTGGCGCGGGCGACGGCCGCCGCGACCGCGGGCTCGATGCCGTCACGGCGGACGAGGATGTCGGCGACCGCGTCCACCGGCGGGGTGCGCAGGGTGAGGAGGCGGCAGCGGGAGCGGATGGTGGGCAGGACGTCCTCGATGGACGGGGCGCACAGGAGCCAGACCGTGCGGGGGGCGGGCTCCTCGACGGCTTTCAGGATGACGTTGCCCGCGCCCTCCGTAAGGCGGTCGGCGTCCTCCAGGACGATGACCTGCCAGCGGCCGTTCGCCGGGGACATCTGGGCGCGGCGGACCAGGTCGCGGGTCTCCTTCACGCCGATGGAGAGCAGGTCGGTGCGGACGATCTGCACGTCGGCGTGGGTGCCCACCAGGCTCGTGTGGCAGCCGTCGCAGAAGCCGCAGCCGGGGACTCCGCCCAGGGCGCGATCGGGGCTGACGCACTGGAGCGCGGCGGCGAACGCCCGCGCCGCGGTGGAGCGGCCCGAGCCGGGCGGGCCCGTGAACAGCCAGGCGTGCGTCATCTTCGACGCATCCGGGGGCGCGGTGTCCGTGGCGGTCGCCGTCACGAGCGCGTCGGCGTCACGGGCGGCACCGGCGAGCTGCACGGTCACCTTCTCCTGGCCCACCAGGTCGTCCCACACGGGCATGGGGGCACCGCCCTTTCGTCGCACTTCGCCTTGCCGCGTCCCATTGTGCGGGAGGGCACCGACAATCCCGCCCCGGCCTGGGGGGCCGCCCCTGGCCCCAGGCCCCGGCCCCCGGGCCCCCCGGGACCTCATCAGCCCCGGCCCTCGGCCCTCAGCCCCGGATCCCGACCCCCGGACCTCAGCGCCGTCCCCCGCCTCCCGCCCCCCGTTCCCCGTCCCCCGTCCCCCGTCCACCGGACCGGCTACGACGGCTACGACAGCCGCGACATCCACCCCGGCAGTCGCCACGCCCGCCGGACACGGACGACCGCCCCGTACGACACGACGGTCCGCCACTCCACCGGCTCCCACCCCCGCGAGACGCGGACGGAGCCGCCCCGCCGACGACGAAGGGGCGGGGCGCCCACCGGACACCCCGCCCCTTCGGAACGGGCCGGCGGCGCGCTCGTCACCGCCCGCCCCGGCCGCGTCAGCGGCGTCGTCCGCCCCTGCCGCGGCCCTCGTCCCGGTCGTCGTCCTCGCGCGGGCCCAGGAGCTCGTCGGCCAGGCTCGGGAGATCGTCCAGCGGGGTCTCCTCCGCCCAGTCGGAGCGCCGGCGGCGTGGCGTGCCCGTCTCGTCGACCTGCGGCAGCTCACGCGTGCGCTCGTTGCCGCCGACGCCCGGGTCCCCGGCGCCGGGGCCCTGATGTCCGTCGCCCGCCGCATGCTCGTCGCGGAAGTAGCCCGGCGGCACGCGGTCCGCCGTGTCACCGGCCGCGGCGCGGCCCGTGGCACGCACGGGCGGCAGCACGGCCGTCTCGTCCGCGGCGCCGGGAGCCCCGTCGGTCGTCACCGGCGGCAGCACGGCCGTCTCGTCCGCCGCCGCGGGAGGCACCGGCGGCAGCACGGCCGTCTCGTCCGCCGCCGTCGGAGGCACCGGCGGCTTCGGCAGCTTGGCCGTCTCCTCGCCGTCCGGACGCGAACCGCCGCCCCGGCGCGAACCGCGGCCCGACCGGGAACCGCCGTCCCGCTCGTCCGACCCGCCGGCCCGCACGGGAGGCAGCACCGCCGTCTCGTCCGCGGGGCCGCCCGTCGCCTCGGACGGGGTCACGACCGGAGTCGGCACGGTCGGCTCGTTGTCCCGGACCGGCGCGGCGGGCGCCGTCCCGAGCGACCCGGCCGCGCTCACCGCGGCCGCCGAGGCGGCGGCGGCCTCCGCTGCGGCACGCCGCGCCTGTTCCGCCCGCAGCAACGCCTCCTCGGCCTTGCGCTGCTTCTCCAGACGACGCTCCTCGGCCTCGGCCCGCAGCCGCGCCTCCTCCTCGGCCTGCTTGCGCCGGCGCTCCTCCTCGGCGGCTCGCGCCTGCTCCTCGGCGAGCTTGCGGACGCGCTCCTCCTCGGCGCGGCGGCGGGCCTCCTCGGCACGCTGCCGGGCCTCCTCGGCCTGGCGCTCGGCCTCGCGGCGCTGCGCCTCCTCCAGTTCGCGCTGCTTGCGCTCCTCTTCCTCCGCGCGCAGCTTGGCGAGCTGCTCCTGGCGTTCGCGCTCCAGGCGCTCCTCCTCCGCCTTGCGCGCGGCCTCTTCCTCGGCCTTGCGCCGGGCCTCCTCCTCGGCCGCCCTGCGCGCCTCCTCACGGGCCTTCACCTCGGCCTCGGAGAGCGGCAGCACCATGTCGAGCCGGTGCCGGACGACGGTGGTGACCGCCTCGGGCTCCTGACCGGCGTCGACGATCAGATAGCGCCCCGGGTCGGCCGCGGCCAGGGTCAGGAAACCGGACCGCACGCGCGCGTGGAACTCGGCCGGCTCGGACTCCAGACGGTCGGGTGCCTCCGTGAACCGCTCGCGGGCCGTCTCCGGGGACACGTCCAGCAGGACCGTGAGATGCGGCACGAGACCGTTGGTCGCCCACCGCGAGATCCGGGCGATCTCGGTCGGCGACAGGTCGCGGCCCGCCCCCTGGTAGGCCACCGAGGAGTCGATGTAGCGGTCCGAGATGACGACGGCGCCGCGTTCGAGGGCGGGCCGCACCACGGTGTCCACGTGCTCCGCGCGGTCGGCCGCGTAGAGCAGGGCCTCGGCGCGATGCGAGAGGCCGGCCGAGGACACGTCCAGCAGGATCGACCGCAGCCGCTTGCCGACCGGCGTCGCCCCCGGCTCGCGGGTGACGACGACCTCGTGGCCCTTGGCGCGGATCCACTCGGCGAGCGCCTCCGCCTGGGTCGACTTGCCCGCTCCGTCGCCGCCCTCCAGGGCGATGAAGAAGCCGGCGTCGGCGGGCACCTGCGCCGGGTCGTCGCCGCCGCGCAGCGCGTCCCGCAGGTCGTGCCGCAGCGGCACGCCGGAGCGGTCGTCGATCTTGGCGAGCACCAGCGCGGCCACCGGCAGCAGCAGCGCACCGACCAGCATCAGGGTGAAGGCCGCGCCGCCGTGCGCGAACACGAACCGGCCGTTCTCCAGCCGGTGCGGCCCGATCGCGGCGGCCACCAGCGGGGCCACCAGCACGCCGAGCGCGACGAAGACCCGGACGACCGCGTGCAGGTGCTCGGTCGCCCTGGGCCGCCGGTACTCCTCGGTCTCCTGGTCGAGCAGGGTGTGTCCGGTGTTGGCGGCGACACCCGCGCCGATCCCCGCGAAGCCCACTATCAGCAGCACGGTGGTGACGTCCGGCACGAGTCCGGCGGCGAGCAGCGCGACGCCCGTGAAGGCGATGGCCAGCGCGAGGAGCCGGCGCCGTGACAGCGACGGCAGCAGCGAGGGCGCCGTCCGGATGCCGATCACGACACCGCCGGTCAGCGCGAGCACCAGCAGCCCGTACGTGACCGGGCCGCCGCCGAGGTCCTTGGCCTGCAGCACGAAGACGGCGACGGCGGCCGCGACGGCCCCGGCGACGGCGGCGCAGGCCGGCACGAGCAGCGGTACGGCACCGGTGCGGCCCTTGTCGACGCCCGAGCCCGTCCTGGGCCGGCGCAGGCCCTCCAGGGGCGAGCGCGCGCGGGGGGTGCGGGTGTCGGGCAGTTCCAGGGAGGTCAGTACCGAGAGCGAGGCCGCGAAGAGTCCGGCGGCGACGTACGAGGCGAGGGCCGCCTGGTGCTGGTCGAACCAGTCGAGGCCCGCGCCCAGCAGGTTGTTCAGCAGCGACGCGACGACGAGCGCCGCGGCCGCGAGCGGCACGGACACGAAGGCCGTACGCAGGAACAGGCGCCGCAGGGCGTCCAGGTGGTCCGGCAGCGGGCGCACCGTTGCGCCCTCCGGCGGCGGCGGGGGCAGCAGGGCGGGCGCCGCGCTCTCGCGGCACACGGTCCAGAAGCGCTCGGCGACACCGGTCACGAACGCGGTCACCAGGAGGACGGCCAGCGCGTCGTCCGGGGTCCAGTCGATCCACAGCGGCGCGACGATCAGGAGGGCGGCGCGGACGGCGTCCGCGCCGACCATGGTCCAGCGCCGGTCGAGCGGGCCCTCCTGCGAAGTCAGGGAGCTGAGCGGGCCGAGGAGCACCGCGCCGAAGAGCAGGGTGGCGAGGATCCGCGCCCCGAAGACGGCCGCCACGGCGACGCTCACGCCGCGATAGCCGCCGCCGAAGGAGCCCTCGGCGATGGCCGCCTGGAGGACCAGGGCGACCAGGACCAGCAGGGCCAGGGCGTCGCCGACACCGCCCACGAGCTGCGCGCTCCACAGCCGTTTCAACTGGGGTCGGCGCAGGAGTGCGCGCACGGCACGCTCCCGGGAATCTGCGACCAGGGCGTCGTCGGGGGCCCGATGGTGGGCCGTTGGCTGCTCGGCTCGCGTCATCCTGACAGCCTATCCGGAGCTGTCGGCTCCCCGAAGAGGCGGCCGAACATACGGACGCCCCCACACCCGAAGGTGTAGGGGCGTACGACGGCGGGTACCTGTGCGCCCGCCTCGGCCCTCGCGGACCGGCCCGGCGAGGTCAGCTCTCCGAAGCGGCCGTCTTCTTGGCGGTGGTCTTCTTGGCCGGCGCCTTCTTGGCGGTCGTCTTCGCGGCCGTCGTCTTCTTGGCTGCCGTCTTCTTGGCAGGGGCCTTCTTGGTGGCGGCCTTCTTGGCCGGCGCCTTCTTGGCGGTCTTCTTGACGGGCCCCTTCGCGCGCTTCTCGGCGAGCAGCTCGAAGCCGCGCTCCGGGGTGATCTCCTCGACGCTGTCGCCGGAGCGCAGGGTCGCGTTGGTCTCGCCGTCGGTGACGTACGGGCCGAAGCGGCCGTCCTTCACCACGACCGGCTTCTGGCTGACCGGGTCCTCGCCGAGCTCCTTCAGCGGCGGCTTGGCGGCCGCGCGTCCACGCTGCTTGGGCTGCGCGTAGATCGCGAGCGCCTCCTCCAGCGTGATGGTGAAGAGCTGCTCCTCGGCGGTGAGCGACCGCGAGTCCGTGCCCTTCTTCAGGTACGGCCCGTAGCGGCCGTTCTGCGCGGTGATCTCCACGCCCTCGGCGTCCTTGCCGACGACCCGGGGCAGCGACATCAGCTTGAGTGCGTCGTCGAGGGTCACCGTGTCCAGCGACATCGACTTGAACAGCGAGGCCGTACGCGGCTTGACGGCGTTCTTGCCGGTCTTCGGGGTGCCCTCGGGCAGCACCTCGGTGACGTACGGGCCGTAGCGCCCGTCCCTGGCGATGATCTGGTGGCCGGTCGCCGGGTCGGCGCCGAGCTCGAAGTCACCGCTCGGCTTGGCGAGCAGCTCCTCCGCGTACGCGACGTCCAGCTCGTCCGGGGCCAGGTCCTCGGGGACGTCCGCCCGCTGGTGGTTCTCGGCGTCCTTCTCGCCGCGCTCGACGTACGGCCCGTAGCGGCCGACGCGCAGCACGATGTCGTTGCCGACCGGGAAGGACGACACCTCGCGGGCGTCGATGGCGCCCAGGTCGGTGACGAGTTCCTTGAGACCGCCGAGGTGGTCGCCGTCGCCGTTGCCCGCCTCGGCGGCACCGGTGGCCTCGCCCTCGCCGAAGTAGAAGCGCTTCAGCCACGGCACGGACTGGGCCTCGCCCCGCGCGATGCGGTCGAGGTCGTCCTCCATCTTCGCGGTGAAGTCGTAGTCGACGAGCCGCCCGAAGTGCTTCTCCAGGAGGTTGACCACGGCGAAGGAGAGGAAGGACGGGACGAGCGCCGTGCCCTTCTTGAAGACATAGCCACGGTCGAGGATCGTGCCGATGATCGACGCGTACGTCGACGGGCGGCCGATCTCGCGCTCTTCGAGCTCCTTGACCAGGCTGGCCTCGGTGTAGCGGGCCGGGGGCTTGGTGGCGTGGCCGTCGACCGAGATCTCCTCGGCGGACAGCGGGTCGCCCTCGTTGACCTGCGGCAGCCGGCGCTCGCGGTCGTCCAGCTCGGCGTTCGGGTCGTCCGCGCCCTCGACGTAGGCCTTGAGGAAGCCGTGGAAGGTGATGGTCTTGCCGGACGCGCTGAACTCGGCGTCGCGGCCGTCGGAGGCGCGGCCCGCGATCTTGACGGTGACGGAGTTGCCGACCGCGTCCTTCATCTGCGAGGCGACGGTCCGCTTCCAGATCAGCTCGTACAGCTTGAACTGGTCGCCGGTCAGACCCGTCTCGGCCGGGGTGCGGAAACGATCACCCGAGGGGCGGATCGCCTCGTGCGCCTCCTGGGCGTTCTTGACCTTCCCGGCGTACGTGCGCGGCTGGGCCGGCAGGTAGTCGGCCCCGTACAGCTGCGTGACCTGGGCCCGGGCGGCACCGACCGCCGTGTCCGACAGCGTGGTGGAGTCCGTACGCATATAGGTGATGAAGCCGTTCTCGTACAGCTTCTGCGCCACCTGCATGGTCGCCTTCGCACCGAAGCCGAGCTTGCGCGAGGCCTCCTGCTGGAGCGTCGTCGTACGGAACGGGGCGTACGGCGAGCGGCGGTACGGCTTGGACTCGACCGAGCGGACCGCGAAGTTCGTGTCCTGGAGGGCGGCGGCCAGCGCGCGTGCGTTCGTCTCGTCCAGGTGGAGCGTGTTCGGGCTCTTGATCTGCCCGAGGGAGTCGAAGTCGCGGCCCTGGGCCACCCGCTTGCCGTCGACCGTCGTCAGCCGGGCGACGAGCGACGACGGGTCCGAGGCGTCGCCGGCGCGGCCGGTGCCGAAGGTGCCGGTCAGGTCCCAGTACTCGGCGGAACGGAAGGCGATGCGCTCGCGCTCCCGCTCGACGACGAGGCGGGTCGCCACGGACTGCACACGGCCCGCCGACAGGCGCGGCATGACCTTCTTCCACAGGACCGGCGAGACCTCGTAGCCGTAGAGGCGGTCGAGGATGCGGCGGGTCTCCTGGGCGTCGACCATGCGCTTGTTGAGCTCGCGCGGGTTGGCGACGGCGCTGCGGATCGCGTCCTTGGTGATCTCGTGGAAGACCATCCGGTGGACGGGAACCTTGGGCTTCAGGACCTCCAGGAGGTGCCACGCGATGGCTTCGCCCTCGCGGTCCTCATCGGTGGCGAGGAAGAGTTCGTCGGAGTCCTTCAGCAGGTCCTTGAGCTTCTTGACCTGGGCTTTCTTGTCAGCGTTGACCACGTAGATCGGCTGGAAGTCGTGCTCGACGTCGACGCCGAGGCGGCGCACCTCGCCGGTGTACTTCTCGGGCACCTCCGCGGCGCCGTTCGGGAGGTCGCGGATGTGCCCGACGCTCGCTTCGACGACGTAGCCGGGGCCGAGGTAGCCCTTGATCGTCTTCGCCTTGGCAGGCGACTCGACGATGACGAGTCGGCGGCCGCCGTGTGCGGTGTCGCTGGTCGGGGACAACTTCGCTCTTCTCTCCGGTCGACGCGGGGGGTCTCCCCAGGCCTTGCTCCCGGGGGTCGTGTCGTGCTGACGCTGCGGAGTGTGACGGTACATCCCGCCCCCGTGTCAAACGGGAAAAGCCCGCAACGGCCACTCGAACGGTAACCCGACTACCGCCATTCCTGCCGCCCGGAGTGGCGACCAGCTGTTTCACCCCTATCCGGAGCGTGACCTCTCAATTACTTGGGAGAGTCGGCTCCGAGGGCCCGGAAGCCCTCCCTATGCGCGCGTGAGGCACCACACGCCGAATGCCAGCGCGACGACCGAGACGAGGCTCGCGAGCGTCGCCGATGCGACGGGGCTCACACCGAGGGCGACCGGCTCGTGCCGCCGCAGCCGCACCGCCGTCCAGGCCAGGAGCCCCCCTCCGAACAGGGCGAACACCGCTCCTGTGAAGATCGCCGGCCCGCTTTCCATGGTTCCGCCCTTCCCGCCCCGGTGGTCCAGGCTGCGGAGACTGACACGCCCGGACAGCGGGCGGGCGAACCCAGGGTGAACGGGAGCGGACGGCACCGGTGCGCCGCCCCGGACGGGCGGGACGCCGACGTTCCGCGGTCTCAGGCCGCGGCGCGCCGAGGCACGCCCGACTGTGGCGAATCCGTCGTTCCCGGCGACGACGGCGCCGGGGCGGGGGCACCGCGGCGGTCTGCCGGGTGGGCCGGGCGTGCCCGGCGGTGAAGGTCACGACGCGCCGGGACCGGGCGACGAACACGACGGGGCAGGGGCACCGCGGCGGCCTGCCGGGCGTGCCCGGCGGTGACGCTCACGGCGCGCCGGGGCCGGAGGTCCGCCCGCAGTCGCCGCCCACCCGGCAGTCCACGCCCGCCCGGGAGGCGGACCGGCCCCGGATGGACGGGAACGTCGGTGCCGGTCGCCGTCACCCCACGGGCTCGATGAACCCCTGTTCCACCAGCAGCCGGATCTGCCCGGGCGTGCGGTCGCGCAGCAGCACGGGGTCCTCGCCGACGAGTTGCGCGATGGCGTCCAGGATCCGCCCCGCGCTCAGCGTGCCGTCGCACACGCCCGCGAAGCCCGCGCCGACCGTGTCCACCTTGGTGGCCCGGCGCATTCCGCGGTGCTGACGCAGCACCACGTGCTCGGGGTCCTCGGCGCCGGGCAGCCCGACCTGCTCCTGGACCACCTCGGTCACCAGCTTGAAGTGGCCGGCGAGCAGGGCGGCGTCGTCGTGCTCGCGCAGGTAGTCGACGCGGGCGAAATGCGCGCGGACCACGTCACCGAGCGGCTGTTCGACCGGATGCGGCCACTCCTCCACCGTGACCGAGGGCACCTCGGCCGTCGTCCTGCGGAGCGTGATCCACCCGAAGCCGACCGCCTTCACCTTGCGCGCCTCGAACTCGTCGAGCCAGGCGTCGTACCGCGCCTGGTACTCGGCGGGATCGCTGCGGTGGTCGCCCGCGTCCCGCAGCCACAACTCGGCGTACTGCATGACGTCCTGCACCTCGCGCTGCACGATCCACGCGTCGCAGCCGCGCGGCACCCACGAACGGAGCCGGTCCTGCCAGTCCTCCCCTTCCACGTGCTGCCAGTTGGCGAGGAACTGCGCGTACCCCCCGTCGTTCAGCCGCTCCCCCGCCTCCTGAACGAGCGTGCGGCAGAGATCGTCCCCGCCCATCCCGCCGTCCCGGTAGGTCAGCCGCGCGCCGGGCGAGATCACGAAGGGCGGGTTCGACACGATCAGGTCGTACGTGTCGTCGGCGACGGGCTCGAAGAGGGAGCCCTGCCGCAGGTCGGCCGCCGGGGCGCCGGAGAGCGCCAGGGTGAGCGCGGTGATGTGCAGGGCACGGGGGTTGAGGTCCGTCGCGGTCACGCGCGTGGCGTGCTGGGCGGTGTGCAGTGCCTGGATCCCGGAACCCGTGCCGAGGTCGAGCGCGGCGGCGACCGGTGTCCGCACGGTGAGGCCCGCGAGCGTCGTGGACGCCCCGCCGACGCCGAGCACGACACCTTCCTCACGGCTCCCGATGCCCCCGGCGCCACCGACCGCACAGCCGAGGTCCGACACGATGAACCAGTCCTCGCCGTCCAGCCCGCCGTACGGCCGGATGTCCACGGTCGCGGCGACCTCGTCCCCGCCGACCGGGGTCAGCCATCCGCTGTCCAGGCAGTCGGCGACGGGCAGCACGTCCGCGACGCGCGCGTGCGGCACCGGCTGCTGCAGCAGGAACAGCCGTACGAGCGTCTCCAGGGGCGTGTCCCCGCGGGTCGCCCGGAGCGCGGGCACGGTCTCGCTGCGCGCGAGCGCGGCGTACGCGGGGGCTCCGAGCAGATCGAGCATCCCGTCCGCGGTGTAGGACGCCGCGAGCAGGGCGTCCCGCAGCCGCGCGGCGACGTCGGGACGGTCGGACGAGGGCAACGGTGACAGGCTGGTGTGGCTCACCACCCCATTGTGACCCGCGAGCGCCGATACGGCTGCGGGTACGACGCCGGGCCCCGGGCGCCACCGACGCGGGCCCCGGCCCTCTCGCGGAGGCGACCCGACTCCGTCACCGGATCAGGCCGACGGGGCGACCGGCTCAGGCCGACGGAGTCCCCGGCGCCGTATGTCCTCGTGCGTGCCGGCCACCGTCAGGCCCGTGCGTGCCGGGCGCCGTCAGGACGGCGCCCGGCACCGGGCCGGAGCCCGTCACCGCTGTCGGGGCGGGCCGCCGGGGGTCAGCCCTTGGTGACCTCGGGCGAACCGGAGGCGCTCTTGCAGCTCTCCTGCTGGGCCATGGCCGTGCCCACGTCACCCTCCTCGAGCTTCTTCAGCGCGTCGTTACCGCTCTGGCTCAGCTTGTCGAGTTCGGTGGCGATGTCCTTGAGACCGTCGGCGAACTTCGCCTGGTCCTTGGTGTTGAGTCCGTCGACCTGCTTCTTCAGGTCGGCGTACGACGACGAGATGTCGTTGAGTTCCTTGACCGCGTCGGTCTGCTTCTTCTCGCCGTTGTCGACGTTCGGCGCACCGGCCTTGTCCACGGCGGAACCGATCGCCTTGTAGGCGTCGGACATGTCCTGGAACGCCTGGGAGTCGGTCGACTGCACCTCCTTCGGCGTGCTGTTGTCCGACGTCTCCTTCTGGATCGCGGCGTTGGCGGCCTCGATCTTCTTCGCCTGCGGCTTCACCGCGTCGCAGACCTGCTTGGCCCAGGAGTCCAGCTTCTCGTTGCCGTCGTCGCTGCTGCATCCCGACAGCGCCATCACCAGTACCGCACCGCCGGACACCGCGGCCGCGAGCTTCTTGTTCACCGGATTGGTCCCTTCCATGGCTCTCGGCCCCGGAACATACACGCCAAGTGGGGGACAACAGCGTGACGAACGTCCGCTTCATCCGTTATTGCAGCCATTTGCACCAAGCGAGATAAGGCTCACGGCGACCGCGCGAACGACCGCGGGGGGGGGGGGGGGGGGGGGGGGGGGGGGGGGGGGGGGGGGGGGGGGGGGGGGGTGGGGAGGGGTGGGGGTGGGGGTTCTGGTGATGGCAGGTACTCAGG
>NZ_JBVHPY010000008.1:49451-199021 GCF_055567695.1 Streptomyces sp. NPDC026417 | reverse complement strand
ATGGGGTCCGACGATGGAAAGCGCGGAGAATCACCACCCCTCCCCCGCCCCCCCCCCCCCCCCCCCCTCCGCCCCCCCCCCCCCCCCCCCCCCCCCCCCCCCCCCCCCCCCCCCCCCGCCCGTTGGCCGCGGTCCGGCCGTGTGCGGGATTCCCGTTGCTACGAAACCACCGCGGGATCGGCCGACTTGGCGGATCGCTCCGCGTTGCCCTCCTCGTCGCCCACGGCGATTCCGCGCCGCTTGGAGATGTAGACGGCACCCACGATCACGAGCAACGACAGCACCGCGATCAGCACGCGCAGACCGACGCTCTTGTCGTCGCCGTAGGAGAACTTGACGACCGCTGGTGCGATCAGCAGCGCCACCAGGTTCATCACCTTCAGCAGCGGGTTGATCGCGGGGCCCGCGGTGTCCTTGAACGGGTCGCCGACCGTGTCGCCGATCACCGTCGCCGCATGGGCCTCGCTGCCCTTGCCGCCGTGGTGGCCGTCCTCGACGAGTTTCTTCGCGTTGTCCCACGCGCCACCCGAGTTGGCGAGGAAGACCGCCATCAGCGTGCCGGTGCCGATCGCGCCCGCGAGGAAGGAGCCGAGCGCGCCGACTCCGAGCGTGAACCCGATCGCGATCGGTGTCAGTACGGCGAGCAGACCGGGGGTGGCGAGTTCGCGCAACGCGTCCTTGGTGCAGATGTCGACGACGCGCCCGTACTCCGGCTTCTCGCTGTAGTCCATGATCCCGGGGTGCTCGCGGAACTGCCGCCGCACCTCGTAGACCACGGCCCCCGCGGACCGGGACACCGCGTTGATCGCCAGCCCCGAGAAGAGGAAGACGACCGCGGCGCCCGCGATGAGGCCGACCAGGTTGTTCGGCTGCGAGATGTCCATCATCAGGTTGAGCGGCGCGCCACTGCCGGACACCTTCTCGCCCACCTCGGCCGCCGCCGTGGTGATCGCGTCGCGGTACGAGCCGAACAGGGCCGAGGCCGCGAGGACCGCGGTGGCGATGGCGATGCCCTTGGTGATGGCCTTGGTGGTGTTGCCCACCGCGTCCAGGTCGGTGAGCACCTGCGCACCCGCGCCCTCGACGTCGCCGGACATCTCGGCGATGCCCTGCGCGTTGTCGGAGACCGGACCGAAGGTGTCCATCGCCACGATCACCCCGACCGTGGTGAGCAGTCCCGTACCGGCCAGTGCCACCGCGAACAGCGCCAGCATGATCGACGTACCGCCGAGCAGGAACGCGCCGTAGACGCCGAGCCCGATCAACAGGGCCGTGTAGACGGCCGATTCGAGACCGATGGAGATGCCGGCGAGGACGACGGTGGCCGCGCCGGTGAGCGAGCTCTTGCCGATGTCCCGCACGGGCCTGCGGGTCGTCTCGGTGAAGTAGCCGGTGAGCTGCTGGATCAGCGCCGCCATCACGATGCCGATCGCGACGGCGATGATCGCGAGGATCCGCGGGTCGCCGCCCTTGGCCTGGATGGCCGAGTCGGTGACACCGTCCAGATCGGCGTACGACGACGGCAGGTAGGCGTAGACGGCCGCCGCCACCAGGACCAGCGAGATCACCGCGGAGATGAAGAAGCCGCGGTTGATGGCGCTCATCCCGCTGCGGTCCGACCGGCGTGGCGCCACCGCGAAGATGCCGATCATCGCGGTGACGACCCCGATCGCCGGAACGATCAGCGGGAACGCCAGCCCGGAGTCGCCGAACGCGGCCTTGCCGAGGATCAGCGCGGCGACCAGCGTCACCGCGTAGGACTCGAAGAGGTCGGCGGCCATGCCGGCGCAGTCGCCCACGTTGTCGCCCACGTTGTCGGCGATGGTCGCGGCATTGCGCGGGTCGTCCTCAGGAATGCCCTGCTCGACCTTGCCGACCAGGTCGGCGCCGACGTCGGCGGCCTTGGTGAAGATGCCGCCGCCGACACGCATGAACATCGCGATCAGCGCGGCACCGAGGCCGAAGCCCTCCAGGACCTTCGGCGCGTCGGCCGCGTACACCAGCACCACGCAGGAGGCACCCAGCAGACCGAGCCCCACCGTGAACATGCCGACGACGCCGCCCGTTCGGAAAGCGATCTTCATGGCTTTGTGCGAGACGGCGGTGAGATCCTTTTCGGGCTCACCCTCCGCCGGAGTCGCTTCCCGTGCCGCGGCGGCCACGCGGACATTGCTGCGTACGGCGAGCCACATGCCGATATAGCCGGTGGTCGCCGAGAACACCGCACCGATCAGGAAGAAGATCGATCGGCCGGCCCGCTGATTCCAGTCGTCCGCGGGCAACAGCATGAGCAGGAAGAACACCACGACGGCGAATACGCCGAGGGTCCTCATCTGCCGCCCGAGGTAGGCGTTGGCGCCCTCCTGGATCGCCGTGGCGATCTTCTTCATGCTGTCGGTGCCCTCGCCGGCGGCGAGGACCTGGCGCACCAGGATTCCGGCGACCACGAGTGCCGCGAGCGCGACGACCCCGATCACCATCACGATGATGCGGTTGTCGTCCGTCAGTACCGCGGCTGCGAGGGTTGTGGGGTGGTCAAACTCATGAGGGGTAGAAAGCCCCGCCATTCGTCCTCCTTGACGCTTGGGCTGAGCTCAAGATGTGGACGGATTGTAGGTACCGGAACCTGATCAAAACAGTGTGCGGCAAACGGAATTAGCCTTCACAGGCCCTTCAGCAAATGATCGCCTGTGAACACGGAACCCGAAAGTGGTAATGCCCCAAAAGCGTTGACGCTTGATCCAACAATCACCCGATTGATCGTGAATGAATTCACGAAAAGGCGGCCGTCCGTGTCCCGCACGCCACACCACCCGTGCCACGCACGCAAAAAGGGCCCTGCTGAGCAGGGCCCTTGAGGTGCTACGGGTCGGTCGCCCGCGACCCTTGATCCGGGTCGCTTGCGCCGTTCGGGGGTTCGGGGAGGGCGTTACGGGACGAGCGCGGCGGGCGGCGTGGTCGGCCAGCTCATCCTGATCAGTCCGCCGTTCTCCCCGGCGGTCACCTCGACGTCGTCGACCAGACCGCTGATGACCGCGAGGCCCATCTCGTCCTCCTCGGTCTCCGGGTCCGGCTCGTCGGAGACACCACGAGCGCCCGGCACCCGATCACCGGGAGCCGCGCGCGGCGCCTCGTCGCCGACCTCGATGGAGAACTGCTTCTCGTCCTCGATCAGCGACACCCGGACCGGCGCCGACGTCCCACTGCTCTGGTGCAGTCCGACGGCACGGGTACAGGCCTCGCCCACGGCGAGTCTGACCTCGTCGAGTACGGCCTCGTCCACTCCGGCCCTGCGCGCCACCGCTGCCGCCACCAGTCGGGCGGTCCTGACGTGCTCGGGCAGCGCGCTGAAGCGGAGTTCAACGGTGGCCATGCATCCCCCTAAGAACTACGGGCGTGCTGTCAGGGGGCCGGGCCGCCGAGGCCCGTCCCCCCTCCTTGCTTCTGCCGTCGCGGGCACGCGACTGCTGCCGTCCTGTGGCACGCGGCCCGCGGACGGGTCAGTCGGTGGCCGCCACCGCTTCGTCGACGGAGGTGTGGATGGGGAACACCTTGGTGAGGACGGTGATACGGAAGATCTTCAGAATGCGCTCCTGGTTGCAGACCAGCCGCAACGAGCCCTCATGGGCCCGCACACGCTTCAGGCCGCCGACCAGCACGCCGAGCCCGGTGGAGTCGAGGAAGTCCACGCCCTCCATGTCGACGACAAGATGGAAATTGCCGTCGTTCACCAGCTCGACCAGCTGTTCGCGCAGCTTGGGCGCGGTATATACATCGATTTCGCCACCGACCTCGACGACCGTACGATCGCCGACGGTACGGGTCGACAGGGACAGGTCCACGGATCCTCCAGCACCTTGCTAATCGAGCGGTCATCCCAAGGGACACCTCGGCGGAGCCCCCGGGACGGTTCGCCAGCCGCGATGGCATTCAATCACTTACCGGCAGGCGTGCACGACGCCTTGGCTCCATTGTCCGTCACGCCAGTGACACACTCGGTCCCGATGGCCAAGAATCACCGATCCGATGACACCCGGACGGACACCGCTTCCAGACCCTCGCCGGGCACGGTCCTGGACCGGCTCGCCTCGGGGCCGAGCCGGGCTTCGCGCATCACTCATACGGAGCACTTGCCCCCGCGTGCGGGTCGGCATGCCGTCTGGCCCGACCGGATCCGCGCCGAGGTCATCGCCGCCGTGCAGGCCGCCGGCATCGAACACCCCTGGGCCCACCAGGCACGGGCCGCCGAGCACGCCCTGGACGGCGAGTCGGTGATCGTCGCCACGGGGACCGCCTCGGGCAAGTCCCTGGCCTACCTCACGCCGGTCCTGACGGCCCTCCTGGACGGCTCCGAGGCCCCCAACGGACGCGGCGCCACCGCCCTCTACCTCGCCCCCACCAAGGCCCTGGCGGCCGACCAGTGCCGGTCGGTGAAGGAACTTTCACAACCTCTGGGCAACGCCGTGCGCGCCGCGGTCTACGACGGCGACACGCCGGTCGAGGAACGCGAATGGGTACGCCAGTACGCCAACTACGTCCTGACCAACCCCGACATGCTGCACCGCGGCATACTGCCCTCCCACCCCCGCTGGTCCTCCTTCCTCCGGTCCCTGCGCTACGTCGTGATCGACGAGTGCCACACCTACCGGGGCGTCTTCGGCTCCCACGTCGCCCAGGTACTGCGCCGCCTGCGCCGCCTCTGCGCCCGCTACGGCTCCTCCCCCGTCTTCCTGCTGGCCTCCGCGACCGCCGCGGAACCCTCCGTCGCCGCAGGCCGCCTCACCGGCCTTCCGGTGGTCGAGGTCGCCGACGACGCCTCCCCCCGCGGCGAACTGGTGTTCGCGCTCTGGGAGCCCCCGCTCACCGAACTGCACGGCGAGAAAGGCGCACCCGTTCGGCGTACCGCCACCGCCGAGACCGCGGACCTCCTCACCGACCTGACCCTCCAGGGCGTGCGCTCCGTCGCCTTCGTGCGCTCACGCCGGGGCGCCGAGCTGATCGCGGTCATCACCCAGGAGCGGCTCGCCGAAACAGACCGTTCTCTGGTCCGGCGTGTCGCGGCGTACCGCGGCGGCTATCTCCCCGAGGAACGCCGCGCCCTGGAACGCGCCCTGCACTCCGGTGAGCTCCTGGGCCTCGCCGCCACCACCGCCCTGGAACTCGGCGTCGACATCTCCGGCCTGGACGCCGTCCTCATCGCCGGCTATCCCGGCACCCGCGCCTCCCTGTGGCAGCAGGCGGGCCGCGCCGGACGCTCGGGCCAGGGGGCGCTGGCGATCCTGGTCGCCCGCGACGACCCGCTGGACACCTTCCTGGTCCACCACCCGGAGGCGCTCTTCGACCAGCCGGTCGAGTCCACCGTCCTGGACCCCGACAACCCGTACGTCCTCGCGCCCCACCTGTGCGCCGCCGCCGCCGAGATACCGCTCACGGACGAGGACCTGAAGCTCTTCGGCCCCGCGGCGGCCGACCTGCTGCCGCAGCTGGAGGCCGCGAAGCTGCTGCGCCGGCGGACGAAGGCCTGGCACTGGACCCGCCGGGAGCGGGCCGCCGACCTCACCGACATCCGCGGCGGGGGCGGCAGACCCGTCCAGGTCGTGGAGTCCGGGACGGGACGGCTCCTCGGCACGGTCGACGAGGGCGCCGCGCACACGGCCGTGCACGAGGGCGCGGTCCATCTCCATCAGGGCCGCACCTATCTGGTCCGCAAGCTCGACCTGGAGGACTCCGTCGCCCTGGTCGAGGAGGCCGCGCCGCCGTACTCGACGGTCGCCCGCGACACGACCTCCATCTCCGTTCTGGAGACCGACGTCGAAGTCCCCTGGGGCGAGGGCCGGTTGTGCTACGGCTCGGTCGAGGTCACCAACCAGGTCGTCTCCTTCCTGCGCCGCAGGCTCATCACCGGTGAAGTCCTCGGCGAGACCAAACTCGACCTCCCTCCCCGTACTCTGCGCACGCGCGCCGTCTGGTGGACGGTCACCGAGGACCAGCTGGACGCCGCCCGGGTGAACCCGGAGATCCTCGGCGGCGCCCTGCACGCGGCCGAGCACGCCTCGATCGGCATGCTGCCGCTCTTCGCCACCTGCGACCGCTGGGACATCGGCGGCGTCTCCGTACCGCTGCACCCGGACACCCTCCTGCCCACGGTCTTCGTCTACGACGGCCACCCGGGCGGAGCGGGCTTCGCGGAACGTGCGTTCCACACCGCCCGCGCCTGGCTCACCGCCACCCGCCAGGCCATCGCCTCCTGCGAGTGCGACGCCGGCTGCCCGTCCTGCATCCAGTCACCCAAGTGCGGCAACGGCAACGATCCGCTGCACAAGCGGGGCGCGGTGCGGTTGCTCACGGTGCTGCTCCGGGGGGCGCCGGAGCCGGAGGGAAGCGGTGGTCCGACGGCGGACCCGTCGACGCCGGCGGTTTCATCCGGCGCGTCGGACCCGTCGGCCTCTCCGGATCGGCCGGATCCTCGGGACCCGCAGGACCATCCGGACCCGATGGGACCTGCGACTCCGGTGAGCCTGGGCGACCCGGAGGAGCGGGGAGACCCGCAGGCCCCGCTCTAGACCGGACCTCGGCGGCGAAGAACCCCCTTCCCGACGCCGCCGCGACATCCGAGACCTCGCCGGCGAGCGTGCACCGTACGAGGCGGGCGCCCTGCGTCCGTGCCACCCGCTCGGCGTCGGCGCAGGCCGACAGGGCACCGCTCGCCCAGTGGTCCGCCGCGGCCAGTGCCGCGAGGTCGGCTGCGGCCGCCGCTCGGTGCCGGGTCACGACGACCTGCCCCATGGCCAGCACCGCGCCGAAAACGACACACAGCACGGCAATGGCACCGACCACCCAGACGGAGGAGGAGCCCTGGTCGGAGGCGGAGCCCTGGTCGGACGCGACAGGGGCCGGGCCCGTGCGCTCACCACGCGGGCTCACCCACCTCACCCCGTCACCCCCACCGTCTCCTCCGCCAACGCCACTGCCTCGTGGCGCAGTTCGAGGGTCAGGCCGTCCGGGCCGGGCGGGTGGCCCGTGACCGTCACCCGCACCAGGTCGCCGTCACGGCTCACCGTCACGCTCGCCCCGCTCGGTGCCGCCCGGCGTGCCACCGCCAGCACCGCGTCGGGCGGGTCCTGGCGGGCCGCCGCACGAGCCCCCGCCCTCGCCGCGTCCACGCACTGCACTTGCGCCGCCGCGGCGAGCAGGGCCCAGACCAGGGCCATCGCGAAGAGCACGAGGGCGGGCAGGACGACCGCGGTCTCCGCCGTCACGAACCCCCGGTCGCGCCACCGGGACGGACGGCCACCCGAGCCGATCGCCGACACCGGCTGCCCCCTCCCACCCGGCCGTGGCAGGCCTGCCCGACGGGTCTCCGGCCGTGGGCAACCGACCGCCACGTCGGCCGCCGACCGCCCTCCCCCCGTCCGGACCCGCTCGGACCATCCGCGGCCGGCCACACGGGCGACCGACTGCTCCAAACCCGCCCCGACCCACTCAAGAGACCCGCCGTCGCATACCCACCGGAACGGCGGCCTTCGCCCCGCCCCGATCCACTCAGACCATCCCCCGTGGCCCACATGCCGGACCGGCTGCTTCCGACCCGCCCCGCCCCTCTCCGGCCCCGCGTGCCCGGCATCGCCTCGGGCCGGCCGAGCCCCGCCCGCCCCGGGCCCGTGGGGCCGCGCCCGGGGCGCTTCACATGCGGACATCGAGCGCACGTCCCACGATGTCCTGCAGCTCCCCGCTGACCTGCCCGCTCGTCAGCACCTTGTAGAGCACCGCGGCGAACGCCACCGCCGCGATGATCCCCATCGCGTACTCGGAGGTGACCATGCCCGCGTCCCTCCGTGCCGCACGCGCCCTGACGCCGCACGCCGCCCGCGCCCTGCCCGCCAGGACACGCATACCTGCCCGTACCGTCTTGCTCATCTCAACCCCCGTGAAGTCATGTCTCGTTGCTCGGTCGATCCCGAATCACCGCCGTGCCGCGCGGGCCCTCACCCGGCGTGCCCGCTCCGCGTGTGCACCACTGCTGTCCACCGCCTATCCACCACCTCCCAAGGCCCCTTCCGCGAGACCGATCACCACGGGCAGCACACCGACCGCGATGAACGCGGGCAGAAAGCACATCCCGACCGGCGCGGTCACCATGACCCCCGCCCGCCGGGCGCGGGCCTGGGCGGCGCGGCCCCACTCGGCGCGCGCCTCCGCGGCGACCCGGGCGACGGGGCCGGCCGCCGGTACACCCGACTCCCCTGACCGCTCCAGCAGCCGCGCCAGAGACGCGGCGCCCGGCACGGCCGCCAACTCCCGCCACGCGTCAACGGGTTCACCGCCCAGGCGGACCTCGGCGGCGCCCCGGGCCAAACGTTCACCGACCGGCCCGCGCAACGCCTCCCCCACGGCCCGAGCCGCCGCGACAGGCCCGGCTCCGGCCGCGATGCACGCGGCCAGGAGGTCGGCCGCAAGCGGTAGCTGGCGGGCGGCGAGACGCGCGTCGTACCCCTGGGTCGACTCGGCCGGCTGTCTCCGCCGCCACCGCCACACCCCGAACCCGGCGGCGAGCCCGACCACAAGCCCGGCGGGACCTCCGACCAGCACCCAGCCGGCACACACCGCACCGGTCACCGGCAGCCACCACCGCACCGCTTCCCGCACATCGACGCGCCGCCGCCCGGTCGCCGCTTCCAGAAGCAGCGCCGCCGCCACCCTCCGTCCGGCCCTGCGCTCCCGCTCGGCCGCCCTGACCAGCCACCACAGAGCGGCTGCCGCGCACAGGAGCGCCCCCAACCTGTGGACAACTTCCGCGTTCATACCGCCTCCGCTCCCCGTACGATCCGCAGCGCCCACCACAGGCCCACGCTCTCCAGCACCGCGCCGACCAGGAGACAGCCCAGCCCGGGCCCGGTGTGCAGCACGACATGCAGGGGATCCGCGCCCAGAGCCGTGCCCAGCAGGAGCCCCAGCACCGGCAGCCCCGCGAGCATCACCGCAGTGGACCGGGCACCGGCCAACTGGGCGCGAAGGTCGGCGCGTTGATCACGCTCCGCCCGCAGCGCCCCCTCCAGGCGGTCGAGACCGGACGCCAGGCCCGCACCCCGGTCCACGGCCACCCGCCAGCACGCGGCGAGCCCCGACAACCCCTCGCCGCCCGGCTCGCGTGCCGCGGCGGAGAGAGTTCCGGGCACGTCACCGCCGAAGCGCGCCGCCGCCTGTACCGCCGCCTGCGCCTCACCGAGGCCGCCCGAGTCGGCCGCGGCACGCAACAACGCCTCCCCCGGCTGGCGCCCGGCCCGCACCTCACCCGCGAGTGCCCCGCACAGGGCGATGACCGCATCGCACCGCCGTTCCCGCTCCCGCCGCGCCTCCCGGGCCCGGCGCACACGGCGCAACAGAGGCACTCCTGCCGCGCCGGCCAGCAAGGGCAACGGGGACGCCCCCAGCAGCGCGATCACCAGCCCACCGGCCAAGGACCACCACTCGGCGGTCAGCCGTCCGCGCAGCCGCTGCGCCCCCACCAGCGCCCTCTCCCGCCACGGAACGACCATTGCGGGCCCGCTTCCCGAGCACAGCAGCCGCGCCCGCCTGGCCCGCGAGTCACGCTCGCCGATCAGCCAGGCCGCGACCCCGGCGCACACGATGGCCACTCCGGTCGACATCTCACCGATCCCCGTCGCCATCCCAGCCCCCGTCCCCGTCTCGCCGCCGCTCCACCGTCACCACGACCCGCTCCCCTCGGTCCCGGACCGGAGCAACCCCCGCAGCCGCTCCCATCCCCGCTCGTACGCGAACGCCTCCGCACCCCACCGCAGCGCGGGCACGGTCACCACCCACCCCGACGGATCCCGCTCCAGCACGTGCACCTCGGCGATCCGGCGCCGCCCGGCCCGGTCGCGCACCAGATGCAGGACCACCGCGAGGGCGGCCGCCAACTGGCTGTGCAGAGCTGCCCGGTCGAGCCCCGCTGCCGTCCCCAGCGCCTCCAGCCGGGCCGGCACCTGGGCCGCGGCGTTCGCATGCACCGTGCCGCAGCTGTCGGATGGCGGGAAAGATTTCAGTTGGCACGTCGCTGACCAGGGCACTGAAATCTTCCGCGAGGTGACCTAGGTCACATTTGTCGCACGAAAGATTTCAGTGTCCGATCCACGCGCAGGCCAAGCCCGGGAAGATCGTCACCCACCGTGAACAGAGCAGCTCATCGGGGAGCGGCGGCTCTGAAGCGTCGACGTCACATAGCGCGTTCGACGGGGTAGGGCATCAGCCTGATCGTCGGCGCAACAGTCGGCGCCTACCTCAGAGCCCGGCCGTTGTGCCCCTTCACGGAGGGGGCAGCGACCCGCACCGAGTCGACGATTCGAGCGAGGAGTCGCGTCGTGTCCTGCGGCGGCTTTTTACGCCATGCCTCATTCAGTGGCAACGCTCGAACCGGGAGTGGGCGGGCTGCAAAGTCGACGATCGCCCGGGCGGCAGACCACGGATCGCCGCTGAACAGGATTTGGGCAGCGATTCGCAGTGCCGCTGTTTGAGCCATCGGTTTTGGCCCTGCAATCCTGGTGGCGTAGGCTCCCTGGTTAGACCGCGTACAGAAATCGACGAAGCCGTCAGCGACAACCGGGTCGGCACCCTCAATATTTTCCGGTCTGGCTACGTGGAAGGCAAAGTCCGCCATTGCCGTCAGGTCGGCAAAGACACCTCGCAGCCGAACAGCCTCCGGTCGTGCCGACGCGAGGCGCTCTTCGAGGAATTTTTGCAGGTCAGCGAGCACTTCGTCGTGCAGATCAGGAGCCTTCCACTTTTTGTACGCGGTGCCGCATCGCCAAAGCAGGACATCTGTCATGCGGTGCTTTTCGGAGCCGTGGCAGCTTCCTTGGTCGAGGTTGACGTGCGCCCCGGGCAGTGGAGTGTGGCATTCGGGGCATGCGGCCAGCAGATAGCATCGATGCCGCAAGCACGCGAACATCCATGGCGTACACCATTCCAGGGGCCAGCGTCCATCGTTTTCTTCGATGCAAGAAGGGCAGAACTTCAATTCGCGCGGGTCGATCCAGCTCGCTTTCATAACCCGGAACAGGTTCCGTGGGGCGGATTTGACCAGATCAAGTTTTACGGCGGTCCCCAGGAAGCGCATCCAGGTCATCGCCTGCAGTTCGTCACCTGATAGTCCGGTTGCCTGTTCGACGCGAAGAACGACCTCGTCGCCCAGTCCGTACACGAGCGACGTCGGCCCCGAGTCGGCGATGCGCGCCGCGTTGTCGCCCGGCCGCAGGAGCCCGCACGCCGTGGCCATCGACGTGCGGGAGACCTCGTAGACCGCGCTCATGTGTCCCAGCCAGCTGAGGAGCGACTCCCTCGGAAGCGGCAGAGGCACAGCCGGCAGACGTCGGATGCAGCGGGCAGCGGAAGGGTCGGGCACACGTCACGATACGACGGCACGCTTCTGCCCATCGGTGGAAACCGCCACCGCCCATTTGGGAGGAGGCCGTTGTGCGGTGCTCTCCTAGGCTCTCGGTGCAGGGCAGACACGATCAGAGGAGGGGGAGCACATGGCGACGTACGGCGCTGAATACCTGAAGCGGCTGCTCGCTGCTGTGGAGAGGTTCGAGCGGACCTTCGAACGCTGGATGGAGACTCAGATCGAGTCGGATCTTCGTTCGTCTCGGGGCTTGTTTCCTACGGTCCATGTGAAGGACGGGCTGGATCAGGGGACGGTGCGGGAGCTTGAGCTCGACGTGGCGGAGACCGCGGGTGCTGCTGCGCGGGCTGTCGCCGTCACCGGGGCTCGTATCGGTGTCGCTGGACTCGGCCCGGTTGATCCGATCGCGAACTGGTCGCTCATGTCGGCTCCGAAGGCACTCTTCTCGCCGCAGGATGTCCGCAATACAGCGGCGACGGTCCGGGGCCGACTGGGCATGATGATCGACGAGGCGGAGACGGCCGCGGAGACGGCTGTGCCAGGGTTCGCTCCGTCTGAGCTGCATCCGGTCATCTGGACTGCGGCGGCGGCGCATTGGACGACCCATCAGTACCGGGTCGCGGTTCGTGAGGCGTCGGAGGCGCTGACCGTGCATTGGAAGACGCGCCTGGGCCGCCATGACGTGGACGACACCCCGTTCTGGCAGCAGACTCTCTCGCCGGGTGATCCTGAGCTTGGCAGGCCCAAGCTCGCGTGGCCGGGCGATCCCGCGGACAAGACGACCAAGAGCATGCGTGGCGGTCTGGAGCCGCTGGGCAAGGCGTTGAACAGCTTGGCGACCGGGCTGAATCTGACGGTCAGGAACGTCACGACGCATACCCGTGACGAGCTGAGCGAGCAGGAGGGCATGGAACGTCTGGCCGCCTACAGCTACTTCGCTCGTCTCCTCGACAAGTGCGAAGTCCGCCGCGTCGACGAACCCCCGCAGAGCACCTGAGCTGCCTCACGCCACCGGCCAGACTCCCCGACGGATGACGCCAACTGGTACGCGGGACTTGGCACGTTCGGGTCGGCGGCGTCTGCTCTCCTGCTCGTCACGATGTGGCGCGGGGTGTTCTAGCCGGCTGCGGCCTGGCCGTCTTCGTCCTCGAGGTTGTGGGCTTGGTCCGGTGAGGGGGGCAGAGGCTCTTCGTGCCACATCGCGTCGTACGTGCTCTGCGCGTGCTCGTTGATCACGATGGTGTCGAGGAGGGCGCGGTCGATCCGCTCCGTGCCGGTGAGAACTGCGTCGGCGGCCGCTTCGCGGATGAGTTCTGCCAGGGAGCTGATGTTGCCTCCGGTGCGGCGGTACAGGTACTTCCACTCACCGACGAGGGTGCCGTGCTGGTGTTTGTACAGGACGAGGGCTTCTTCCATCGCGGTGATGACGGAGACCCAGTCCTCTTTCTCTGTCCTGGTCCGGATCCCGTAGGGGGTCATGTGGAGCAGGATGTTGCGGCCGGCGGTCTGGGTGGCGCGGCGCCCGCCGGTGCCTTCGAGGAAGAGGCCGGAGTGCTTGAGGTCGACGCCGGTGTAGATGAAGGTGGCCGCGGTGTGGTTCGCGATGTGCTTGAGGTGGTCGTTGACGACCTTGCCCTCCTTGAGGGAGAGGTCCATGAAGTGGGCGTCGTCGATGATCACGAGTTCGACGCCGACGCGGCGCATGTTCTCCAGGACGAGTCGGGTGATATCGCTCTTGGTGGCACCGGAGCGGTAGTGCTGGCCGAGGTACTCGGCGAGCGCGATGGACAGGTCCTTGGGCGTGGCCTGGGAGGGGATGTTGACGTAGACGACGGGCGTGTAGTCGATCACCCGCCCGTCGACGATGTACTTCTTGTCGTAGCGGTCGGGATGGTTCAGCCGCAGTTCGTGCTCGAAGTCGTAGGCGAACGTCTTGACCAGGGTGGATTTGCCGAGGGTGGCGGGGCCGTCGAGGACGATGCCGCGTCGGGCGCCGGCCGGCTGGAAGCTGTTGGTCATCATCCGGCGGCGGATCTGGTGGTGGATGGACTTCATCTGGCTGGTGCGGACGATGACCAGGGCGCTGTGGTGGGCCACCCGGGCCGCATTGTGGCGGCGTTGTTCCTCGGTGCTGAGCTGTTCATAGACCTCCAGCGGCAGCAGGACCGGCTTCGGCGGGAGAACGTAGTCGAGGTATTCGCGCCATTCCTCCTTGGTCCGGGGTTCGGACAGGCCGGGGTGCTTGAAGTCGCCTGGTCCGTAGGCTTCTTCGGGCTGCTCGTCAGGCTGCTCGTCGGACGGGTCGGGGGTAGTCACGGGGTCAGCCCTCCTGGCTGGTGCGGGGAGTCCAGACCTCTGCGGGCTGGACGGAGTGCGGGTTGAAGTCGTCGTCCTCGCCGGACAGGTCGGGAACGGCGTGCAGGGCGGGAACGGTCGGCTTCGCGGGCGGCGGAACGGGGCGCGGGGGTGGCGCGGGGACGGCCGGGGCGGAGCGTGCTTCGTCCTGGGCCTGGGCGTCGGCGCGGTGCCGGTCACGGGTGTGGCGCTTGCGGTCGGTCTTGGTCCACGTCTCGGGAGCGTCAATTCGGTTTTGCAGGTCCCGCAGGGCTTCGGCGATCTGCTCCTGATACTCCTTGTCCTTCGGGTCGCCGCCGCGCAGTTCGACCAGGCGTTTGGCCTCCCGCAGGGTGATATCGGTGAAGGGCTGCAGGTCGCTGAGGGCCTTGGTCCATCCCAGCGTGTGCCAGGTGTTGTCGCGGGGGTTGTGGAAGTAGGCGTGCAGCAGGTTGCGCGGGTCGTAGCGGATGGGCCAGAGCCCGTTGTCGTAGGGCGACTTGGCCCGGCGGAACTGGTACAGGACCGGGGCGTCGTAGACCAGGTAGTTGAGTTCGACGCCGTAGGGGTTGATGGCGCGGCCGTTGTCGGCGATGGGCAGCAGTTCGTAGTAGAGGTTGGGGTCTCTGGGGCAGTCGACGTAGCCGGCCGAGCCGAGCGCCATGGCGTACGCCTCGTTGGGTGAGACGTGCAGGTCGGGGAAACCGTGCAGGTGCAGCCCTCGGTGGTGCTGGTTCTGGTAGACCGCGATGACGTATTCGGCGAAGAACTCGCCGATCTCGTCCAGGGTCCAGCGGGCCTGCTGCTCGACGTGCTTGCCGCGGTGGGCGACGTTGAAGCCCTTGTATCCGGCAACGTGCATGGAGAACTTTTCCCGGATCGTCAAGAACAGGCGTTCCACCTGGGGTTTGTCGGTGGCTTTGAGTTTGCGGGCGTCCTGCAGGTCGATCTTCCATTTGCGGCAGGCTCGCTTGACTACATCGGATTTGTACGGTTTGCCGTGGTCGTAGAGCAGGGTTTCGGGGTAGACGACCGGCCGGGCGGCGGCTTCGGCGAGGCGTTCGTCGACGCTGAGGTGGCGCTCGTAGGGGATGCGCAGCATCTGGTAGCGCAGGGCCTCGGCCCACTTCGGGCGCATGGGCTCGGGCGTCATGATGTCGGCGAGCAGCAGGCCGATGTCGATGGCCTTGGTGCCCAGCGGGGTGAGCCGCCAGGCGAGGATGGAGCGGGTGGCGACGTCGATGGCGACGGTGAGTTCGATGTTGTAGGTGTCGTTCGTCGCCGGATCGTAGGCCAGGACATCGAGCGGGGTGGTGTCGAGCATGACGACTTGGCCGGGCCGGTGGGCGATGACGTGGCCGAAGGTTCGGTCGGGCTGGCCTGCGTCCGAGATCCGCTGGTAGGCGGGGTCGGAGGGGCTGCGGTGCAGCAGGAGTTTGACCACACGGCGGAACGTGTCCGGTTTGGGCAGCGGGACGGCGCCGGCGCCGTGGTCTGCGTCCAGCCGGTTCTGGCAGCGGCGCTGGAAGCGGGTGGAGACGCTGGAGGAGCTGTCGAGGCGCTCGACACCGGCCTGTTCACGGATCGCGGTGATCACCCGTTCGTCGATGTTGCGCAGCGGGTTCTTCAGCCGGGCTTTGCGGCCGTCGACCAGCCCCCACAGGCCCTTCTCCTCCCACGCCTCGAGCAGCTGCCAGATACGGCGCTCGGTCAGGCCCAACTCGCCGGCCTTGGTCACGACGCGCTCGGTCAGAGGGAGGCCAGGGTCGTATTGCGGGCGGGGCTCACCGGGTGCCGCGTCGAACTCTGAACCCGAGCGGTAGCCAGTGGTGGCCTCCTGCAGCTGGGCTTCGAGCTCCAGGGCGTCGTCACGGGCCTGCTTGTCCTTCAGGGTCGCCAGCACACCGCCGGGGTCCAGGCCTGCGGCGGCGTTGTCGACGGTCTCGGGCGGGGCGGCGAGGGCGCGGAAGGAGGGATCGGTCAGCAGGACGCTGAGCATGATCGTCTGGTGGTGTCCGGAGATCGAGCGCAGCCGCACGAGTGCACCGGTCAGGCCGGTGACCTGATGCTGTTCTTCCTCGAACTCGATCCAGTCTTCGGCTGCGATGCGGTAGCGCTGGTCCATCAAGTGTGCTCCGGGTCGGGTGCGGCCCACACGATGGTGTGGTCGCGCAGCGGGCGGGTGACGTTGAACAGCAGACGGTGGTGCCACATGAGGTGGTAGGTGACGGCCCGCTCGATGTCCGGCTCGGGCCACAGCGACAGCAGTTCGGCGATGGTGAGGGGCTGCTGGGCGCGGAAGAGCAGGACGGGAGCGACGGGGGCTGCGGCGTTCAGGGGTCTGCGGTAGCCGGCAAGCCATTCGACGGTGGCCCACAGTTGTGGATCCGGCTCGCCCACCATCTGGTAGTCCCAGCCGAGCTGCCGGCAGGCGGCCTGAGTCCGGGCGGCTTGGAGGCGCACTCTGGGCTTGTCGATCTGTTCGGGGTTCTTGACGTCCAGCAGCAGGACAGAGCCGTCGGTGCGGCGGACGAACAGGTCGGGGTAGTGGCTCCACGTCGTGTCGCCGTCGACCCCTTCGAAGATGAACGGCTGGGCCGAGAAGCAGGCGACCTGCGCGTCGAAGTCGAGGAGTTTCATCCAGCGGGCTTCCAGATAGCTCTCGTAGTCCAGCACGGTGTCGCTGCTAGCCGCCCAGTAGGAGCCCGGAGTGTGCTGCTGGCCTGCGTAGGTAGGGAAGTCCCGGGCGGGCAGGCAGGTCTCGAAGCGCACCTCGTGGGCCTGGTCGGCGGGCATCAGCCGCTCAGTGCCGCTGGCGTCGTAGAAGTGCAGGTAGAGCTGATGAGA
This sequence comes from Streptomyces sp. NPDC026417, assembly GCF_055567695.1. Classification (NCBI taxonomy): domain Bacteria; kingdom Bacillati; phylum Actinomycetota; class Actinomycetes; order Kitasatosporales; family Streptomycetaceae; genus Streptomyces; species Streptomyces sp. NPDC026417. The sequence goes on along the minus strand of NZ_JBVHPY010000008.1, from coordinate 182,439 downwards.
GGCCTGCCGTAGGGGCCGCAGGGTCTGTGATCTTTTCGGGGTCATGCCCCTCCTGTCGCATCGGGCACGTCGTGCTGAAGGAGGCCGTGTCCGAAGGAAGTCAGGCAGGCGGTGACGGGGGCGGGGATCCAGGCGGCAAAGCGGCGCCACCCCTCCCGCACCGACTCGGTACTCGCCTGCGGCCACAGCTCGGCGACGTAGGCGGGTGCTTCGCGTACGTCGCCGCCGGTGAAGTGCTGCCACACCCAGGCCGCGGCGTGACGCCGCCGCTGAAGGGTGACGTCGTGCTCCAGCGGCCGGCACACCGGATACAGGACGGCGTGCGGCACCGCGGTCAGCGCAGCCAGCATCTCCCGCCGGGCGGCAAAGTCGATCCAGCCCCGCTCCTCCAGGCGTGCGCCGAGCCGTTCGATGTCCGCCCAGAAAGCCCGCGGGTCACTGATGCGCTGGACGAGGGTGTTGGTGACGCGGGCTGCCCGCTGGGGGCTCATGTCCAAGTCGGCGGCGGCCCGCTGCCAGCTCGCCGCGCCCCCGAGCCGCACCAACGCAACAGCGGCCAGGCGTCGGCCGCTGACCGGAGCGGTGCCCGGCAGGTGAGGGGCGATCAGGTCGGTGTAGTCACCGGCGTCGACCAGATGTGGCACATGCCGGGCGGTGATCCGCACCCGGGATGCGGGGCGCACGGCCAGGGCGCCGGCGACCCGCGAGGAAGGCGACCGGGCCGCCCTAACCAGCGCGTCCAGGCACGCTGGAGGGGACAGAGGCCGCAGCGGGTCACTCTTGCCGGGGTCGCGGCGCTGGCTCGCGGCGCGCCGTGTCCAGTCGGCCAGCACCTGACCGGCGGCATTGCGGTCACGGGCGAACAGCACGGTGGCACTCAGGGCGAGCACACTCGCGGCGTGAGCCGCGCTGGCTGGGCTGGCCCCCAGCTGGGTCCCCGCACCTCCCCGCCGTGCCTGCTCGCGCACCCACAGGTCGGCCAAGAAGGCCTCCGCCAGGCCCTCGGCTTCGGATAAAGCAGTGCAAGAAGAGAGGTCGTCGGCGGAGGCGACCAGACGGATCACCGCCGTCGTGAACCGCAGCGCGGCGAAGAACTCGGCCGGTTCCACCGTTTCACCGGCGACCTGAGCCTTACCGCCGTCGGCGACGGCTAGCACGCGTTGCTGCAGGTCCGCGAGCGCGGCGGGCATCGGCGCCGCGGGCAAGTCCTGGAGCCGCTGCTCGCACAGTCCGGCCTTACGCTGCCGTTGCGCCGGGCGCCGGTTGCAGCACCGCACCAGGTCGATCACCGTCTGGCGAGTGATCAGGCCCCGGGGGTGGCCGTTGTGGCTGCGGCCCACCCTCGCCCCGCAGCGGCGGCACTTATCCACTAACAGCAGCCGGTGCACCGGGCAGACTGCGGCGATGCCCAGACGCCACCACAACGGCCACACCGGCCGCTCGGCCAGGCACTTCGGGCACGCGCGGCTGGAGGTGAACAGCGCCCACTCACGGCGCACCACCGGCGCCAGTGAGGCGTCCACCGCCGGATTCCACCCGGCGAAGTCCAGCACCGTCCCGCGGTAGCGGGTCAGCTGCATCGCCTGCAGGACGCGCGCGTCCAGCCCCGTGGCCGCCTCGACCCCGGCAAGGCTACGGCGCGTCAGCGCAATGCCGAACAACGGCGGCCATACCCCCGAACCCGGCCGGCACTCCAGCCCGATGGCCTGCGCGGCACGCCCCGGAGAGAGCTCCCAGTCCACCGATGCTCTCGCCAGCCAGGACGCGAACGACTCACCGGCCTGCGGTACCAGCACCGCGGGCAGCCGCCGCGGCCGTCCGCCCTCCCGCACGCACCCCTCCACACACCCACCGCTTGTAGGAGATCTCCTACAAACCTGGGACCGTACTACGGTTTCCTCTGTGGCGAACAGCGATTCCGGCCGTATCCCGGCCCAGCGGCTGGCCTTCGCGACCCGGCTGCGGGCCCTGCGCCGGCGCGCGGGACTGACCCAGACCGCGGCGGCCAAGGCCGCGGGCATGGACCGCTCCTTCTACGCGGAGATCGAGGCCGCCGTCCACAGCGTGTCCGTCGACCGGATCCCGGCCCTCGCCCAGGCCCTGGGCGTCCAGCCGTACGAGCTGTTCCAGGACCGCGACGAGGAGTAGCACTCACGTGTCCACACAGGTCAGTTACCGGAGCATTCCCGTCGGGCTGCCCAGGCGGCTGCCGGTGGTCCCCCTGCCCTTGGCCGGGGAGTCCTTCTTCAGCTGGGTCGACCACCTCGCCCACACCTACGAGGTCCACCGCGGCTCGATGATGCATGCGCTGGGCCTGGTACAGACCGCGCCGCAATGGGCCGCGCGGGATCTGATCCGCTACACGATGCAGCTGCCTACGCAAGCATCCCGGGTCGTGGGAACGGCGACGGGCCTGACGGCCCCGGAACTCGCCGTGATGACACTCGAAGACATCGGGCCCCCCTACACCGGCATCTCAGCGTCCCGGATGCCGAAGGAAACCTGGGCGTTCTGCCCGAAGTGCCTGACCCCCGAGGGCCGCTGGCCACTGTGGTGGTACGAGCCGTGGGCTGTGGCCTGCCCGGTGCACCTGTGCTACCTGGTCTCCTTCTGCCCCCACTGCGACACCCCGTTCACGCCGGAAAGGACCAGCTCACGGTGGGGCTCCCCACGACGGTGCAGAGGCTTTCGCGACCCCTACCTCCGCCTCCTCCCGCCAGGAACGCGGCGCGAGCACTGCGGCATCACCCTCTCGGAGATCGACACCACGCCGGTCAGCGATCCCTTCGTACTCGAAGCTGTGAAGCACCTGCGGCACGGGCTCACCTCCCGCGCCCGGCCCCGCTCGTGGCTGCGCACCTACCACGTACTGAACGCGCTCTTCGATCACCCCGTCTTCGAAGTCCGCTCCTTCGACAGTCCCGATCCCGTCCTGCAGCGCCGCTACTCACCCCAGCGCGCCACGGCCCCGGGCTATGTGGTCGACTCCAGCGGGTTCCTGGAACCGGGCCGCACGCTCTCCGACGGCACCCACTTGTCCTACCGTGACCCGATCACCAGGGCCTGCAGGCTCAGCGTGCTCGGGAGGATCCTGGGCTCCCGCGACATGAGCGCCACCACCCGAGAGCTGCTGGAGATACGACGCCGCGTCAGGATGCGCCGCTACCTGACGGGTTACCGGTCCCCCGATCCGAGAGCTGCCAGTGTCCGGCTGCACCGCTTCCTCGACGATGTCTTCGGCCCCGGCGAGTTCGCCACGCTCAAGCGGTCCCGCCGGACACTGACACCCGAGCACCATCCCGGCCCCTCCAGCAACAACTTCATATCGCGAAGGCCCTTCCCCTCCCGGCGACCGCTGCGCCTGCCGCCGTCCCCAATCGACCAGACCGAACAGGACCCCCATGCCGCAGCCGCACCCGACAGGTGAGGACAGCCCGCAGCCGACACGAACGACGCCCCGCAGGCTGCCCGTCGTCCCGCTTCCGCAGCCCTGCGAATCGCTGTTCAGCTGGGTCGATCACCTGGCCACCGCATACGAGACGGACCGCACCCAGACCATGAATCGGCTCGGGCTGGAGCCCTCGACCGCGCACGCGGCCCGGCTCGCCCGCCATACCGCCGAACTCCCGCTCGCCTCCGCCCTCCCGCTGCTCGCCGCAACCGGCCTCGACCCCCAGCAGCTGCGTGCCATGACTCTCTTCGGCATCGTCAAACGCAGCGAGGGCAGGGTGCCGCGCCATCCCGACTTCCGCTGGGCCCCGGAAGAGACCTGGGCATTCTGCCCCCAGTGCCTGAAACCTCCCGCGCGATGGCCCCTGTGGTGGTACCACTCCTGGGCGGTGATGTGCCCCACACATGACTGCTACACCGCGTCCTACTGCCCGGACTGCGGCTCACCGTTCTCCCCCTCACTCCTGCGCGGTGACACCCCCGGGCAATGCCCCGGATTCCTGCGGCGCGACGACGACACTCTCGCGCCGCCCGGCCAGCGCCGCACCAAACGCAAACGCTGTGGCCGGCCCCTGTGGGAGATCGAGACACCGCCCGTCACCGAGCCCGCCGTGCGCTCCGTCCATCAACGCCTGGTCCGACTCGACGCCGAGGACACAGCCGCTCACAACGGCCTTGAACAGTGGTACGACGACCTGCGGACCTTGAGGATCCTCCTCAGAGAACCTCACGCGCTGCGTGTCCAGGCCTTCACCAGCACCGACCCCGCCCTCCGGCAGCGCTTCGACGGCGACGAAGTCTCCACGAGCTGGGACCACTTTGACGACACCGACCGCAACGTCGGCTGGCAGCGCTCCGACTCCGGCTTCCTCTACCCCTGGCGCCGCACATCACCGAGCAGCTCCAGGCAGCAACGCGACCCGGTCACCGCGGCCGCCAAGCTCACCCTCATCAGCGACGTCCTCGACAGCCCGGACCCTGCCGATGCCGCCCGACGCCTCTTCCGCGCCCCTCACCCAGCGACACTCCGCGATTTCAACCACAGCCTGCCCCCGTACATGCACCGGGCCAGCCCACACCTGCACGAACTGCTCAGCCAGGCCCTCGACGAGCAGGCTTTCGCCGAACTCTCCGCGACCGGCACTTGAGCATTCCCGCAAGCGCAACAGCGAGCGGGGACCAGCCGGCATGCCTTCCTGGGGCAACAACGGTCGTCTCTGCCCCATGGCGGAGCCGTCGGTGCAACCGCCCGGCCGGCGCCGCGCCCTGCGGTCCTGCTAGCTGTCTGTGGCGGAGACGGGGAAGAAGCCGTGCCGGCCCGGGCCGGTGCCGGTGAACCGGTAGCTGCGGGCTTCGGAGAGCACGTCGATGGGCGGGTCGCCGTTCTCGATGATGACCGCCTGTCCGGGAAAGTCGAGCATGTCCCGGTAGAAGTGGTCCACCACGTGCGAGGTCAGGTCGACGTCCTCGCCGACGGGGTCGTCCGCGATGGGGTCCCTGTAGGTCACCACGGGCGAGTCGAGGACGATGAAGCCCGGATGCGGCCGGTCGTTGGCGAGGCAGAACTGGGCCAGCGCGGTGGTGAACGCCGAGTGCAGGACCGAGCGGACACCTTTGCCCCGGCTGGCTCGGGGACGGCCCCCCGCACGGACGTCCATGGCGTACTGGTCGTACTCCGCGAACTCCACCGAGGGGACCTTCCACGCTTCCAGCGTGCGCCGGAGCATGCCGTCGAAAGACGACAGGATCCGGTTGGGAACGTACTCGGCGGGCCGCTGCCCCGGTCCGACCGTCTCTCCGTCCAGCCGTGAGCGCCGCTCCTCCAGTTCGTCGATCCGCACGTGGAGCTCCAGGCTCCGCTCGATCTCCGAACGGACCTGCAGGTGCTCCTCCATGCGCTCCCGCAGCGGCGCCAGCTGGCCTTCCGTCGCGCGGATCTCCGCGTCCATGCGGGCCGTCTCCTGCAGCAAGGACGTCCGCCGTGCGCCGAGCGCGGCGAACTGGGCACGCAGGTCTTCGATCGTGGGCAGCAGATCGGCCAGCAGGGCACTGGTCTTCGCGGTCTCGTTCTGCACCGCCAGGTGCAGCTGAGTCGTCTCGTGCTCCCCGTGCCCGGGATGTTGGTGTTCGGGCTCGGCACCGCAGAAGACACACGTGCCGACGCGGAAGTAGCCCAGAAGGCTGCCCGCCTCGGTCACCATCTCCAGGCGGGCAAGGTCGGAGCGGTACTGCTCCTCCAGCAGCCCGAACCGGGAGACCAGGTCACCCACTTCCGCAAGGCGCGACTCCACTGCAGCCAGCTCCTCCGCCGCCCTCATCCGGGCGGTGACTGCCGCAAGGTGGCGGTCGGTGATCACCCGCAGGGCGGTGGAGTGCTCGTCGATGGACGCCTGCAGGCGTACCTGCCGGTCCCGCAGGTCCCTCACGTTCTCGTTCGTGGTCAGCTTGCTCTGAAGATCAAGGATGATCTGATCGAGCAAGGCGATCTTCCCCTTGTTGACGCGGCGCTGTCCGGCGTTGAGGCCGGTGTCGATGTCCGGGTCGCTGCCCCCGGTTAAGAGAAGCCGCATGACCGAGGCCGCCACGGTCTTCCCGCTCGCGGCGGACGAGTGCAGAACCGGGGACAAAGGGTCGACCATACGGGTCTCGGGAATCACGCAGAGGTGCACGAGATCGCGCAGGGCCAGGCCCCGGCTGCCGCCCGCCTCGTTCTTGCGGATCCTCAAATCCGCCAGCCCCAACTCGCCCAGCAGGAACAGCGAAAGGCTGTTCTTGCTACGCGCCGTGTGAGCCGCGGTCACCTGCGTATCGGCGAAACCGGTGACCAGATCCCTCAGATCGTCCCGGTAGATGTGGATGGTGTTACTGCGCGGTGCGCGCATCAGGGTCAGCGCAGCTCCGCCCGGAAGCCGCAGACCCAGCAGGATCTGGCTGTAGCCCTCGGCCTCCGGGACCTCGGGCGTCTCGTTGCGCGAATCCGACACCCCGTCATCCCCCCGTTGTGCCAGGCGACATCAACCAATATCACTCCTGAGCAGACGCGATTCATACCCGTGGCCCCTGTGCCCAAACGGCTGGTAAGGACGCTGCCGCTGAGCACCGGATACGGCGCTTCGACGGCGGGCGCTGGAGCGCGGCGTCCCGGAGGCGCGGAGCGCGACATGGTGCTGCCGGCGCTGGGTATCAGCGCAGGTTGGTGAGCCAGGTGACCTTGGCACCCGCGCACCGCTCCGAAGCCATGGTCCACCTCGCGATGATCGATCTCATGGCCCCGCAGACTGACCGGCGAAGCCGCCCTGAACTGGCGCGGAACCTGACCCGGGACCAAACACGAATCACCGGACCAAACGCTCAGTTAGCGGCCTCGATGATGCCCTGAACAGCTCGATCGATCCGGGCGGCGGCCAGATGAGGGTCAGGCTGCCCGGCGTCCAGCCAGCCGATGACGGCGTCAGTCGTGAATGCGGGAATCACCCGCGCCGCCCAGTCCAGCCAGGGACCCGCCGGAAGACGTCGGGCGAGATTGCGCTGGGCGATCTCGGCCGAGGCGGCGGTGAGTGTGTCGACGAGGTCGCGGAACTCCGGTTCCCGAGCCGCGTGTCGGAACAGCAGCCGGAAGCCGTCAGGGTCGGCCGAAGCGGCGCGGAGGAGGGCGGGGATCGACTCCTCATCGAAGTTGTCGCTGCCTACCGCCTCGGCCAGCTGTGTGCAGGCACGGTCGAGGGCCGCGCGGTACAGGTCGGCCTTGGATTCGAAGTGTCGGTAGAGCATTACGCGGGTGAGGTCCGCTTCGCCGGCGACGTCGTCGAGGCCGGTGGCGGCGAATCCGGCACGCGCGAAGGCCCGGGTTGCCGCGTCGAGGATCTGCTCCCGCCGCTCGTCCCGTCGCATCCGCCTAACCGGCCCAGGACCGCCGGGGGCTGCCTGCTCTGACACCATCGGCCATTCCTCCTCTTGTTTACCCACAAGTGTACAAGTAGCTTTGTATAAAGCTAAGTATACAAAGGCTCTCTGTGGGAGGCGACATGACCGTCCAGCTGCCCTTCGATCAGACCGGCCCACTACAGGTGCCGGCGATGCTCCGTACGTTGCAGAGTCAGGGCACCGTCCACCGGGTTCGCACCCGGGTCGGTGATGACGCGTGGCTGGTGACCGGGTACGACGAGGTACGCCGCCTGCTCGCCGACGACCGGCTCGGCCGGTCCCACCCCGACCCGGATAACGCCGCGCGCTCGGGTGAGTCCGCTCTGTTCGGAGGCCCGCTGGGCAACTACGACACCGAGAAGGCCGACCACGCCCGGATGCGGTCACTGCTTCAGCCGCACTTCACGCCGGGCCGCATGCGGGAATTCCGCGGGCGCGTGGAAACGCTGACCGCGCAACTCCTGGACGAACTGGCGGAACAGGGGCCGGCGGCCGACCTCAACGCTGCGCTCGCCCTCCCGTTGCCGATCCTGGTGATCTGCGAGTTGCTGGGCGTGCCGTATGAAGAGCGCACCCAGTTCCGCGCATGGACGCAGGCTGCCGCCGACGTACTCGACAGGGCACGCTCGGAGCAGGGGCTAGGGGACCTCTTCGCCTACGGGCAGGAACTGGTGGGCCGCAAGCGTCGCGAGCCCGGCGACGATGTGATCTCCCGGCTCTGCGCCACGGACGGAGTCGCAGACGACGAGATCGCCATGCTGTCGATGGCGCTGCTCTTCGCGGGACACGAGACCACGGTCGTTCAGATCGGCATGGGTGCGCTGCTTCTACTGACCAGTGCGGACCAGTGGCAGCTGCTGCTGGGCGACCCCGGCCTGATCCCCGGAGCGGTTGAGGAGATCATGCGCGTCCCGGGCAAGGGCGGGGGAGGCATCCCGCGCTACGCCCATACCGACATCGAGATCGGCGGCGTCACCATTCGGGCCGGGGATCTGGTCATGCTGGACAACGGTGCCGCGAACCACGACGAGGCCGTCTTCGCCGACCCCGACCGCTTCGATGTCACCCGGCGGGCCACCGCGCACCTCACCTTCGGGCACGGCGTGCGCTACTGCATCGGCGCGCCCCTGGCCCGCATGGAACTCCAGGTGGCATTTGGCCAGCTGGTTTCCCGTTTTCCCGGCATGCGGCTTGCCGCGCCGGTCGAGGACCTGCGGGTCCGCAGTGACGTGCTGACCGGCGGCCTCATCGAGCTGCCGGTGACCTGGTGACTGGACAACAGCGGCTCACCGCCTTGATGCCGCGGATGCGAAAGCCCGCACACTCTGGGCCGGTGAGGTGTGGGCACCGCTCCCTGCTCACGTGTCCGGACTGCTGGCGGGGGATTTGCTGGGGTGTTCGGTGAGAAGCGCGTGGGTTCGCGGATTCCCGGACGTGATGACGTCGGAACCGGATCGTGTGCGGCGGTCAGAAGTGGACGAGCGCGCGGGTTCGGGCTAGCGGAGCGTTGTCGCCCGAACTGGCCGCATCGAGGGTCAGGCCAGGGCCTGGGCGGCGTACACCCCGCCGAGGGCAGCTGCAAGGGTGCCGAGCAGGAGCCGGAGCGCGGTTTCGGGAAGGTGGGGCTGGAGCCGTGCGCCGAGGTAGCCGCCTATCAGCCCTCCGGCGCCGCAGGCCAGACCTAGCCACCAGTCGGGCGAGACGGGCCCGGGACTCGCCAGGGCCAGCAGTGCGTACGCGGCGGCCCCGGCGAGGGAGGTCGTGAAGGTGGCGGCGAGGGTGGCCGGTGCGATGCGGGCCAGGGGCATGCCGCGCGCGGCGAGGATGGGCCCGAGCAGGGAACCGCCGCCGATGCCGTAGATCCCGCCGACCACCCCGACCGTCAGGGCGAGAGCAGCGAGCACGCGCGCCGACGGCTCGGCCGCGTCCGGCCGCCCCCGGGCGGGGCGCATGGTGCGCAGGCACAGCCACGCGCCGAGCGGCAGCAGGAAGGCGGCGACCAGGATGCGGAAGATGCCGGGGCCGGGGAGGGCGAAGACGCGGAGGGCGGCGCCGGCGATGACGCCGGGCAGGGTCCAGGCGACGAGGCGGCGGGCCAGTGTGCCGCGCAGAGCGCCGTCGCGGCGGTAGCGCCACAGTGCGCCCGGCCCGGCCACCACGTTGAACAGCAGGTTCGTCGGCGTGACGGCGGGACTCGGAGCGCCGAGGATGCTGAGCTGGACCGGCAGGAGGAAGACCGCCCCGGACACGCCGACCGGCGCGGTCACCGTCGAGATCAACAGGCCGGCCGCGAACCCGGCCCAGATCGTCCACTCCACCACTGCCCCCGCCGCTCCGTATTTGCCCGGTCAGTATCGATGGAGCACCCAGAGGGAGGGCGGGGCGGCAATGAGATGTTCACGAGCAGCAGGTGCAGCCCGGCTTGCAGCCGCACGCGTCCGCCTCGGCCGCGGCCGCTCCGACGGGGGCCGGCGTGTGGGCGGTGGGGGCGCAGCAGCCCTTGCCCTGCCAGGCGTCGCGGCCCTCCTTCACCGCGATGGCGGCGATCACGAGGGCGGCGATCGGGTCGGCCCAGGACCAGCCGAGCGTGGCGTTGAGGACCAGGCCGACCAGCAGCACGGCGGACAGGTACGTGCACAGCAGCGTCTGCTTGGAGTCGGCGACCGCGGAGGCGGAGCCGAGTTCGCGGCCGGCCTTGCGCTGGGCGTAGGAGAGGAACGGCATGATCGCCAGGGACAGGGCGGCGATGACGATGCCGGGGATGGAGCGTTCGGCCTCGCCGGTGCCGGTGAGCGCGCGGACGGCGTCGACGGCGACGTACGCGGCGAGCGCGAAGAAGGAGACGGCGATGATCCGCAGGGTGCGCTGTTCGCGGGCTTCGCGGACGGCGTGGTCGGCGGCGGAGAACTGCCAGGCGACCGCGGCGGCGGAGGACACCTCGATGATCGAGTCGAGGCCGAAGCCGATCAGGGCGGTGGAGGAGGCGAGCGTGCCGGCCGTGATGGCGACGATCGCCTCGACGACGTTGTAGGTGATCGTCGCGGCGACCAGCAGGCGTATCCGGCGGGTGAGTACGTCGCGGCGGGCCGGGGAGGGACCGAGGGATATCGATATCGCGGCGGTCATGGTCAGCAGCAGCCCTTCTCGTCGGCGTCCGGGCAGGTGCGGTCGGTCTCGACGGCCACGACGGCAGTGCGCAGGTCGTCCAGCGCGTGGCCGAGGCGTTCGTCGGCGAGCTCGTACCGGGTACGGCGGCCGTCGGGGACGGTGACGACCAGACCGCAGTCCCGCAGGCACGCTAGGTGATTCGACAGCCGGGTACGGGAAACGCCGATCGCGTCGGCGAGGTCGGCCGGGTAGGCAGGGGCGTCGCGCAGGGCGAGCAGGATGCGGCAGCGGATCGGGTCGGCGAGCGCGCGGCCGAACCGGGCCAGCACCTCGATGTCGGAGGCAACAGTCAGCACACCACAACAGTACACGTGATCCTGAATTCAGGTATCCCTGAATCATCGGGGCCTCTGTCGCTCCTTCGGGGAGCCATCGCTCTTGGCCTTCGACCGCGACTTCGTCCGCGCTCTGGCCGGGGCTGGAGGCAGGTCGCGCCGCCAACCATGACGAGGCGTCTTCGCCGAGCCCGACCGCTTCGATGTCATCCGGTGGGCGACCGCGCACCTGACTTTCGGGCACGGCGTGCGCTACTGCATGAGCGAACCCCTGCCCGGCATGCGGCTTGCCGTGCCGGTCGAGAACCTGCGGGTCCGTGGTGACGTGCTGACCGTCAGCCTCATCGAGTTGCCGGTTACGTGGTGAGTGGACGGCAGCGGCTCACCGCCTGTGTGGACGGGGCGCAGCTCAGTGGCTGCGGGGCGCGTACATGATCATGGCCATGCCCGCGAGGCACACCAGGGCTCCGATGACGTCCCAGCGGTCAGGTCGGTAGCCGTCGGCGACCATGCCCCAGGCGATCGACCCGGCCACGAAGATCCCGCCGTAGGCGGCGAGGATGCGCCCGAAGTTGTCGTCGTGCTGCCAGGTCGCCACCACGCCGTACAGGCCGAGGGCGATGACGCCGGCGCCGATCCAGATCCATCCCTTGTGTTCGCGGATGCCCTGCCAGACCAGCCAGGCGCCGCCGATCTCGAAGAGGGCGGCGACGACGAACAGGGCAACGGAGCGGGCGACAACCATGCTGGTGACCCTATTGGCGGCCCGCGCCGCCGATCTTCAGCGGGTCCCCGGACGTCTTGCAGCCGCACCCGCCCTCACCTGCGGTCTTCGGTGAGCAGGAGCATGAGCGGCGGCGCTGGCCGAGCCACCAGGTACCTGCGGCGAGCACGGCCAGGACGACGGCGAGGGCGGGCAGCCAGCCCACCACCGCACCGGCGCCGGCGCCGATGACCCCGGTTGTGGTCAGGACGGGCAACGCGCAGCACGCCACACAGGCCAGCGCGGCGAGTCCCCCGAGCGTCTTCGGGGCGCGCTGGGGGCGGGGGTCAGCAGCAGGGTCCGGCATGACGCTCCTTGGCGAGGTCGGTGAAGGGGATGGGGCAGCACGTGCTGGATGCGCATACGGTCAGGTCGTCGCAGCCGGCCTCGACGGCGGCGGCCAGGGCGGTGCGGATGGTGGTGAGGTCGGCGATCTTCGCGTCGACCTCGGCGAGCTTGGTCGCGGCGCGGTCCTGGAGGCCCGCGACGGGGCGACCGTGCCGGTGGCGGCCGGCCTCTAGCAGCTCGGCGACCTCCTCCAGCGTGAACCCGTGCCGCTGGGCGGCCTTGATCACCCGCAACGCGGTCACGGCCTCCTCGCTGTAGAGGCGGTGGCCGCCGTTGCTGCGCTCCGGTTCGGCCAGCAGGCCGCGCCGCTCGTAGTAGCGCAGGGTCTGGATGTTCACTCCGGCCGCCTCGGCAACCTGCCCGCTGCGCAGACCCGTGCTCACCGCTGCTCCCCAGCGGCAGCGGTCCGGGCGGCGAGGGCGTCCAGGACCGGCTCGTGAGCCTGGTCCACCGAGATGTCCAACCGGATCAGGTCCTGGCCGGGGGTGGCGGTGAACGTGAAGAACGAGCAGCAGCCGCTCTCGCGCTCCACCAGGTCACGGAGCTGCTCCTCGACGCCCGGCCCGCCAGCCAGGTCAAGACGCAGGTGGAGCGGCTGGGGTCGGGACAGCGAGGTCAGCCGCTCGGCGAACAGCGCGTCCCACTCGGCGACCCGCAGGGGCCGCTCCTCGGTGGGCAGCGTGCAGGACTGCGGCACCCACGCCAGATCACTCATCGCGCTAACTCCCGTCATCACGTCCCCGCAGGCCGGGGACACCTCCGACGGTAAACCTGTACCTGGGTATCGGTTGCAAGTCCGGGATGCGGCCTTGGGTGGGGAGAGCCCTGGGGTGGGATGTTGCCGCTTTCTGCTTTCAGAGAGTCCCATCAAGGTGCGGGCACTGCTCTGTGTCAGCTGTCGTCCGGACTGGTGGCCGGGGATTTGCTGGGGTGTTCGGTGATCCAGCGCGCTGCGAGCAGGCCGGAGGCGGCGGTGAGGACGGCTGCGGCGATGACGGTGGCGTTGAGGCCGAGGGCATCGGCGAGGATGCCGGCGACGAGGGCGCCGGCGGCGTAGCCGATGTCGCGCCAGAAGCGGTAGGTGCCGAGGGCGTTGGCGCGCCATGCGGGGTGGGCGTGGTCGGAGATGGAGGCGATGAGGGCCGGGTAGACCATGGCCGTGCCCAAGCCGAGGAAGACCGCGGACAGGACGCCCGCGAGCAGCGGACGCTCCAACAGAGCGAGGGCGAGGACGAAGCCGACGGACTGGACGAGCATGCCGTAGACGATCAGCGGCTTGCGGCCGATGCGGTCGGCGAGGTGGCCGGTGGGGATCTGCCCGAGCCCCCACAGGATGGGGTACAGCCCCTTGATCAGACCGACCGCGGCGAGCCCCAGGCCGTGGTCGGTGAACAGGAGAGGGAAGACGCCCCAGGTCAGGCCGTCGTTGAGGTTGTTGATCAGCCCGGCCTGGCTGGCGCCCCGCAGGGACCGGTTGCGCCAGGAAGTGCGGGTGAACGTGGCCTTGAGGCCCGTGTCCTCGCCGGTGGGAAGCGGCTTGGTGTGGTTGGCGAGTTCGAGGGCGACGTGGGCGGCGGTGTCGCGGACGACCAGCGCCAGGGCGAGGCCCGCGACGACGAAGATGACGCCGATGAGTTCGGGGACGGGGCGCAGGCCGTAGCTGGTGGCGAGGTAGCCGGTGAGCAGGGCGGTGACGCCGACGGCGGTGTAGCCGGCGGCCTCGTTCAGGCCGGTGGCCAGACCGCGGCGGGAGGGGCCGACGAGGTCGATCTTCATGTTGACGGTCATCGACCACGTCAGGCCCTGGTTCAGGCCCAGCAGCACGTTGGCGGCGACGATCCAGCCCCAGGACGGGGCGTAGGCCAGGGCGAAGGGGACGGGGATGCCGAGGACCCAACCGGCGACGAGCAATTGCTTGCGGCGGAAGCGGGCGGTGAGGGCGCCGGCGGCGAGGTTGGTGAACGCCTTAGTGAGACCGAAGGCGATGATGAAGGAGAAGACTGCCAGGTCGCTGGTCAGGCCGAACGTCTCGGAGCCGATCAGCGGGACGGTGGTGCGCTCGAGGCCGACCAGGCCGCCGACGCAGATGTTGACGATGACCAGCAGGGTGAACTGCAGGCGGTTCTCGCGCAGGCCGAGGCGTACGGGCCGGCCGTGGGCGTCGGTCGTCGGGGCGGGGTGTGTGGTGCTCACGAGCTGGTGGTCCCGGTTCCCTGGATGAGCTGCTGGCCGTTGGCCTGGGCGTACTCGGCGGCTCCGCCGTCGAGTACGGCGATGTCGGTGTGGCCGGCGCGTTCCAGGACGCTGGCCGCGGTCATGCCGCGCTCGCCGTGGGCGCAGGCCACGACCGCGCCCTCGGGGGCGTCGACGGCGGCTGCGGCGAGGGCGCCGAGTTCGATGTTCAGGGCGCCGGGGACGTGGCCGGCGGCGAACTCCGCGTCCTGGCGGACATCGACGTAGGGGCGGCCCTCGGTATGGCCGGGGGTGAGGAAGGCGGTGGTGGTCTGCGGGTTGCCGTCGGCGAGCCAGGCCGCCATGCCGCCCGCGAGCCGTCCGGCCAGACGCTCGTAGCCGATCTTGTACGACTGCCACACGATCTCGGCGAGGTCCTGGCCCTCACCGGTGACGAAGACGACCGGGTCGGTGTCCGGCAGCAGCCAGCCGAGCCAGGTGGCGAACTGGCCGCGCAGCGGGATGGAGAGAGAGCCGGGGATGTGGCCTGCCGCGTAGTCGGCCGCCGGGCGGACGTCGACGGCCTGGGCGCCGTCGGCGAGCAGCGCCTTGACCTGGCCGGCGTCGAGCGCGGGCAGCAGCGGGGCGGAACTCAGGACGGCGGGGCCGCGCCGGTTGGCTTCGCCGAGGCGGTCGAAGTAGGCGGGGTAGCTGCCCAGGCCGGCGACCAGTTGCTTGACGAAGGCGTCCTCGTCCGCGGCGGCGAGCAGGGGGTTGGTCTGCTTCTGGCCGCCGATGGTGGAGGTGCGCTCGTTTCCGCGTACGGCGGAGCAGAAGGAGCCGGCGCCGTGAGTGGGCCAGACCGCGGTGGCGTCGGGCAGGGTGACCAGCCGCTGAAGCGAGCGGTACTGGGCGCGGGCGAGTTCCTCGGTGCGATCGGCGCCGAGGAGATCGGTGCGGGCGGCGGAGTTCACGATCATCGAGCCGCCGGTGAACACCCCCAGTTCCCGGCCGCCGTCGTGCAGGAGGAAGGAGAGGTGCTCGTCGGTGTGGCCAGGGGTGGCCAGGGCCCGCAGCGTCAGGCCGCCCAGATCGACCTCGTCGCCGTCTGCGAGGCCCCGGTGACCGAAGGCCCGCCGCCCGGCGGCGGAGGCGAGGATTTCCGCTCCGTCGTCGTGGGCGAGCTGGACGGCTCCGGAGAGGAAGTCGGCGTGCAGGTGGGTGTCGGCGGCGAACGCGACGGTGAGACCGCGCCGGGCGGCCGCTGCCTTCAGGGCCCGCAGGTCGCGGCTGGCGTCCACCGCGAGCGCGCGGCCGTCGCCGAGATCGACGAGGTAGGCACTGTTGCCCAGCCCCTGGTCGACCAGAGGTACGAGGTGGTCGTCGGCGAAGCCCATCCTGTGTCCTTCCAACGGAACAACCGAGCGGGCAGCCATTGCTGCCAGCCGTCAGTTACAATAATCCATAGATTATTGGAGGAAGCAATGCAGGATGCGACCACAAGCGGCGCCAAGGCCGCCCTCTACGACGCCTTCGCGACCAGCGGCAAGGCGCTGGCTAGCGGAAAGCGCCTGGAACTGCTGGATCTGCTGGCCCAGGGAGAGCGCACCGTCGACGCGCTGGCGAAGGCGGCGGGGCTGAACCTGACCACCGCGTCCGCGCACCTGCAGACGCTTAAGCAGGCCGGGTTCGTCGCGACCCGCCGCGAGGGGGTGCGCATCCACTACCGGCTCGCCGGCGACGACGTGGCCCAGTTGTTCGCGCTGCTGCGCAAGGTCGCCGAAGCCCACCAGGCCGCCGTGCCCGCCGCCCGCGACGCCTACCTCGGCGAGGACACCACCGGCGAGATGAGCCATGAGGAACTGCGCGCCCGCGTCGCGGCCGGCGATGTCGTGATCCTGGACGTGCGGCCGGTGGAGGAGTACCTCGCCGGACACATCCCCGGCGCCCTCTGCATCCCGGTCCAGGAGCTCGCCGACCGGATCAACGAACTGCCCGAGGACACCGAGATCGTCGTCTACTGCCGCGGCGAGTACTGCGTCCTGGCCTACGACGCGGTACGGGTGCTGACCGACCTCGGCCGCCGCGCGATCCGGCTCAACGACGGCATGCTGGAGTGGCGCCTGTCGGAGCTGCCCGTCGACGCCTCGGACCTGACGTGACCGGCCCGGGCGGCAACCTCCCCCTGCATCCGGGACTGGCCGGCGGGCCGGTCTACCTGGACTACAACGCCACCACTCCGGTCGACCCACGCGTCACCGAGGCTATGTGGCCGTATCTGACGGACTTCTTCGGCAACCCCTCCAGCAGCCACCCCTACGCCAACACCCCCCGCCGGGCGCTGGCGGAGGCCCGCGCACAGGTCGCCGGTCTGATCGGTGCCGTCCCCGGTGAGATCGTGTTCACCGGCTCGGGGTCCGAGGCTGATCTGCTCGCCCTGCGCGGCACGGTCCTGGCCTCCGATCGCCCGGGCCCGCATGTGATCACCCAGGCCACCGAGCACCCTGCCGTCCTGGAGACCTGCCGGGCCCTTGAGCGTCTGCACGGCGCCCGGGTGACCGTGCTGCCGGTCGACGGCGACGGACTCGTCGCCCCGGCCGCTCTGGCCACCGCGCTCACCGAGGACACGGTGCTGGTGTCGGTGATGGCGGCGAACAACGAGACCGGCGCCCTGCAGCCGATCACGGAACTCGCCGCCCTCGCCCACGAGCGCGGGGCGCTGTTCCACTGCGACGCGGCCCAGGCCGTCGGCAAGATCCCCCTCAATGTCGGCGAGCTGGGCGTGGACCTGCTGACGATCGTGGGGCACAAGATGTACGCGCCGAAGGGCGCGGCCGCCCTGTACGTGCGTGACGGGGTTCGGCTGGAGCCGGTCGTCTACGGCGGCGGGCAGGAGCGCGGCCTGCGCGCGGGTACGGAGAACGTCGTCCTGGCCGTCGCGCTCGGCACCGCCGCACAACTCGCGGCCGCTGAGCTCGCCGACGGCGCCCCGGCCCGCATCGCGGCCCTGCGCGACGACCTCCACCAGCGGCTCACCGGCAGCCTGCCCGGCCGTGTGCACCTGAACGGCCCGGAGAAGAACCGCCTGCCGAACACCCTGAACGTCAGCATCGACGGTGTCCTCGGGCACGAGCTCCTCGCCGCCGCACCCGAGCTCGCGGCCTCGACCGGATCGGCCTGCCACAGCGGCACCCACACACCTTCCCCCGTGCTGACCGCCATGGGCCTCGGCCGGGACCGCGCGCTCGGTGCGCTGCGGTTGTCCCTGGGCCGCTGGACCACGGCCGAGGACATCGAGACGGCGGCAGCGGCCCTCACCCAGGCGGCTGTCGCGCAGTGACCGGGCCGACCGGCCCGAAGCAAGAGGAATCGACGAACCGCAGGAGAGGCATGACCGAGACCACCGCGCACGGACTGTCCACCCGCAGTGTCCACGCCGGCGAACGCCGCGACGCCGAAGGGGCCATCCACACCCCGCTCTACAACCACTCCACGTTCGCGTTCGACTCCACCGCCGACCTCCTGGACGTCGTCGAAGGCCGCAAGTCCGGGAACCTGTACACCCGCTACGGCCTCAACCCCACCATCCGCTCCACCGAGGCCAAGCTCGCCGACCTCGAAGGCGGTGAGCAGGCCCTGGCGTTCTCCTCCGGCATGGCGGCCGAAGCCGCGACGTTCCTCGCGCACTGCCGCACCGGGGACCACATCGTGTGTATCGGCGAGGTCTACGGCGGCACCTTCGAGCTGCTCGGCGACAACCTGCCGCAGGTCGGCATCACCACCACGTTCCTGCGCGCCGACGAGGTCGACCGGCTGCCCGAAGTGCTGACCGGCCGGACCCGGATCGTGTTCTTCGAGACCCCGGCCAACCCCACCCTGACCGTCTTCGACATCGCCGCCATCTCCGAACAGGCCCGCACGATCGGCGCGCTGACGGTGGTGGACAACACCTTCGCCACCCCCGTCAACCAGAACCCCCTTCAGCACGGCGCGGACCTGGTCGTGCACTCCGCGACCAAGTACCTCGGCGGGCACTCCGACCTGACCGCCGGCGTCCTGACCGGCCCCGCCGAACACCTCGCCCCGGTGGCAGGGTGGCGCAAGAACCTCGGCCAGGTCATCGCCCCCGAGACCGCCTTCCTCCTCGCCCGCTCCCTCCGTTCCCTGCCTGTCCGGGTCCGTGCGCAGAACGGCACCGCCGCGGCCGTCGCCGCGTTCCTCCAGACGCACCCGCGCGTGGCCCACGTTCACTACCCGGGACTGGCCACCGGCGAGCAGAAGCGCATCGTGGACGCGCAGATGCGCGGCGGGGGCGGCATGCTCAGCGCCGTCCTGGACGCGGACGCCGACCAGACCGCCGCGGTGGTGGACCGGCTGCGGCTGTTCGCCATCGCGCCCAGCCTCGGCGGAGTCGAGTCCCTGGTCACCCAGCCCATCACCACCACCCACCACGGCCTGGACCCGGCCGAGCGCGCCAAGCGCGGCATCGCCGACAGCATGGTCCGCCTGTCCGTCGGCCTCGAAGACGCCGACGACCTGATCGCCGACCTCGCCCAGGCCCTCGACACCGACTGACAGCCCTCTTCCTTCCGCCCACCGGACCTGTACGAGGGCCCGGTGGGCGTCCCGTACGACCTCTGCACGAAAGGCGTCCACCCCGTGACCGACTTCCCCCTCCACGACGAGGCCACCGCACCCGCCGAGGCCCTCCCGCACCTCGCCGCGGCCCGCGAACGCATGGGTTTCCTCACCACCCTCAACGCCGTCATGGCCGAATCCCCGCAACTCCTGGCCGGCTACACCGCCCTGGCCCAGCAGTTCGCCGCTTCCTCCCTGCCGAAGCCCGCGCAGCAGGTCGTCCTGCTCACCGCGAGCGTCGCCAACGCCTGCCCGCACTGCGTTGCCGCGCACTCCACCCTCGCCCTGCGCGCCGGTCTCACCCCGGACGACGTCAACGCCCTACGCGACGCCACCACGTTGCAGGACCCGTCACTGGAAGCCGTACGCCGCCTCACCCAGGCCATCGTCGACAAGCGCGGCTGGGCCGACGAGCAGGACATCGCCGGCTTCCTCGCCGCCGGACACACCCACCGCCAGATCCTGGACATCGTCCTGGGCGTCGGCATGAAGACCCTGTCCAACTACACCAACCACCTCACCCACACACCCGTCGACCCCGCGTGGCACGACCAGCAGTGGACACCGCCAGCAACCACAACCCCCTGACGCACCCACTGCCAACCGCCGCACGCAGGAAGAGACATGACCAGCACCGCACCCACCGTCCCCGCCTCCATACCCGACGCCGCCCAAGCGCAGCGCCGCATCCTGCGTGTCCTGGTCGCCTCCCAGGTCCTCAGCGGCGCGGGACTGGCTGCCGGTGTCACCGTCGGCGCCCTCCTGGCGCAGGACATGCTCGGCTCCACCAGCCTCGCCGGGCTGCCCAGCGCCCTGTTCACCGCCGGTTCCGCGCTCGCGGCCGTCACCGTGGGCCGCATCTCCCAGGCCAGAGGCCGCCGCCCCGGCCTCGCCACCGGCTACCTCACCGGCGCGATCGGCTCCGCAGGCGTCATCACCGCCGCCGTCCTGGACAACCCGGTCCTGCTGTTCATCGCGCTGTTCGTCTACGGCGCGGGTACCGCCACCAACCTTCAGGCCCGCTACGCCGGAGCCGACCTCGCCCCGGCCGGCCACCGCGCCCGCGCCGTCTCCACCGTCCTGGTCGCCACCACCCTCGGCGGCGTCGCCGGACCCAACCTCGCCGCCCCCGCCGGCACCCTCGCCGAACACCTCGGCATCCCCCACCTCGCCGGACTCTTCGTCATCTCCGGCGCCGCCTACGCCCTGGCCGCAATCGTCCTCGCCCTCTGGCTGCGACCCGACCCGCTACTCCTGGCCCGCACCATCGCCCGGGCCAAGGAAGCCGACGCTGTAGCCAACCCGGCCGCCGCCGATGACGCCGACACCAGCGAGGGCCGCGGAGGCGTAGTCCTGGGCGCGCTGGTCATGATCCTCACCCAGCTCGTCATGGTCGCGATCATGACGATGACGCCAGTCCACATGCACGACCACGGCCACCCCACCGCCGCCTCCGGCCTCGTCATCGGCATCCACATCGGCGCCATGTACCTGCCCTCACCCCTGACCGGCTGGCTCGTCGACCGCTACGGCCGCATGAGGATCGCCGCAGCCTCCAGCATCACGCTCCTGGCCGCCGGCCTCCTCGCCGCCGCAGCCCCCGGCGACTCCGTCGCCCTCCTCGCGCTCGCGCTCGCCCTGCTGGGCCTGGGCTGGAACTTCGGCCTCGTCTCCGGCACCGCGATCATCACCGACACCGTCCCGCTCGCCACCCGCGCCAAGACACAAGGACTGGTCGACGTCTCCATCGCCCTCGCCGGCGCCACCGGCGGCATCACCTCGGGCATCATGGTCGCCGCCACCAGCTACCCCGCCCTCGCCCTCACCGGCAGCGCCCTCTCCCTCGCCCTCCTGCCCGCCGTCGCCGCCACCGCCTACCGCCGATGACCGCGACGAGCCCCGACATCCCCGCGCCCGACATCACCGTCGACGGCACCGGCCTGCTCTGCGTCACCCTCCTTCTCCGCCTGCGCAAAGAGATCGACGGCGCGAAGCCGGGCATCGTCGTCCACGTCATCGCCACCGACCCGGCCGCACCACTCGACCTGCCCGCCTGGTGCCACATGACCGGCCACGAGTACCTGGGCCCCGTTACGGATGACGACCGCTATGTCTACGCCCTCCGGCTCACCAGCCAGGCGCATGTGACCCGTCCTGATGCGCCATGGCGTCGGGCTGAGCCCGACCGCTAGACGATCTCGACATTATGTCGCCGGACGGTTGACGAGACCTCCAGTTCAGACACGCCTTCCTCGGGCGACGTCCCGCCCGGAATCTCAGTTACGCCCCTGTAAACGTAGGCAATCCACCGTGCGCTCGGGGCGAGCAACGCCGACGTAGAGATCGTTCCCACCTTGACCTTCGAGTCGAACCGAAGGTTTACCGTCGACGGCGTGACGACCTCCCACATGTCACAGCTCGCCGAGCGCTCCGGCCACGACGTGCGCTTCTACGAGGAACTGGCCGCGACCACAGGACTCTGACCTCATCATGGCCGACGTCTCACCGGGGCAGTCTGGTGGTGCGCTCAGGGTGGGCGGCGGCGACGTACCGTTGGAACAGAACGGTCGGTGATCTTGCCACTTACCGGGAATGAAGACAGAGCCTCTGGTGCAGCTCGTTGTCGAGACCGTGGACTCTCGCAAGGACAACGGCTTCTGACTTGGACCGGCTCCTCAGGGGCGGTTGTCCCAGCGGACGGGACGGCTCATCGCTGAATCAGCCAGATCAGCCAGATCAGCCAACCGATGATCGCCGCCCCCGCTGCCGAGGCGGCCCCGCCGACGGCGTTTCGAAAGATGAGCCGGAGCAGGGGGCTCAACCGTCGAGACTGCCTCTTCGGCGGCTGGGAAGTGGTGCATTGCTCGGTGGCAGGCTTAGGGTCGTTACGGTCGGCACTCATCGTTCTCTCCTGAATGTGGTGTCGCATGGTCAGGGACCTGCCCGCGGCGGTGCCGGCAAGCTCAGGCCGCTGGTAGGTCCCTGATTTCATTGCTGAGCCTACGAATTGGAGCTCTCGAGAAGTACGGGTAAGCCGCTCGGATCCGATGTAATTTCCAGAGGTGATTAGCGAACCGGGCACGATCGACGATCTGGTCGCCGATGCTGCGGCGGTAGGTCACCAAGTGACCAAGCGCCTCGTCCATGACTGGGTGGCCAGGGGGCTGCTGGCTCAACCCCAGCGCCGGCGGACGGGACAACGCGGCTCAGAGAAGGCGCTGCACACCGGTGCTCAACGGACGCTCTTCCTTGACCTGTTGCGCAGGAGGCAGTCGTCATCCGTCCGGCCGTTGGCTGAATTCGTGCTTGTGTGTTGGCTGTTCCTCGGTGATGACGATGTGGTGAGCACGCGACAGGCCCTCCGTGCTCTCCGCACGTACGTCGGTGACCCTCGCGGTAGCCGAGCGTGGGCGAAGACTAGGGCTGCTCAGTTCGTGCATCCGCTGTGCGACCCGAGACTCGGCACCGCTCGTAGCCGCCGCGAACTCCTGAAGGCTTTTACCGAAGCCTTCTACGCGGGCACCTACAACCGGGAAGACCTCATTGCGAAGTGCGCCCCTCAGTTCGAAGACAAGAGCGCATTCGGGGACGTGCTCCGGTCACTCAAGCGTGGACCAGTCCCAGGGCAGCCCGAATCGCTCCTGATGCACCTTGATGTCGTCCTCCAAGCAGGAAATGCAGTTCAGGCTGGCGAGGTCGATCAAGATGTCCTGGAGGAAGCCAGGGTCCAGTACCTGCAGATGCGTAGGGCCGATGCTGACTGGCCGACGCAGAGCGACTTTGAGGACGCCATGTCCCTGCTGCTTGTGGGGCTTGGCCTTGTCATCCTCACCCGATCAGGCGGGCTGTCGCCTGTCTGACCCGAATCGGGATGTCCGCTGCAGCTCCTGGAATCTGAGAAACCATTGTCGTGACGATCTTGGTGGATGAGTTCCTGGCACAGTTCGATCGGGTGATCTTGCCGCTGGGCGGACATGAAGACAGGGCCTCGGGTGCAGTTCGGGGCTGTCGAGACGGTGAGCACGCCAATCGCGATCCGCGATGCCGCCTGACCGGCCGCCCCGCCTCACGGCAGGGCGGGGAATCCAGGCCCTCGGTTCGATCTCATCGTTGTCCTGGTGCGAGAGTCCAATGCGCGTCGCCTGAGTCGGGGCAGATCCGCCAGGCTTCCAGAACGCCACTGTCCGTCAGGCGGGCCATCTCGCCGGCTAGTTCTGGACCGGGCATACCGCAGTCACGCAGGACTTGGTCGCATTCGCGCATTCCCTCTCCTGAGCACGGATCGCTGTGAGCCGTGAGGTAGATACCCAGCAGCCGCTGGCGGGGCTCCGCCCCACCCGTCCGTGCCGGGCTCCCTCTGCGCAGCGCCCAGTCCGCAGCCTGCCGCCGGTCGGGACGGGCGGGTGGCTGAGCCAGCAGCGCGGGATCGCGCAGCTGCGCGGCAATCCCTTCCGTGCCGGGGTCGTCCACCATGCTCAGCCACCGCGCCTGCTTCAGCTCGCGGCAGGCTTCCGCCGCGTCGACGCCAAGGCTGCGCAGCATGCCCGCGGGGAGATCGATCCGCATCCACGTGTTCATGCGCAGTGCACACTGAAGGGCGAGAAGCCTTGCCTCGGCTGTCACGTCCGCGGGCAGGGCCACGGCGAGGTAGCTGAGGATCTCGCCCACTCGCACGCGCTCGCTCGGTCCCCTCGTAGGCCGGGGGCGGCGCGGCCGCGCGGAAGGCGGGCGGAGGGGACCGGCGAGCAAGGTGTTGGGGACGACGGCGGCCCGGGCTGTTGCGGCGGCGCAGGCGCCGCAGGCATCGGCGAGGCGCCATACACGGCCGCCGCGTTCGCAGGCCAGGAGCAGGCGGATGGGCCCGTCGCACCCGCGGTGGCGGCGGTGCCAGCGGCAGCCGCGCTCATGGCAGTGGCACGTCCGCAGATGAGGCGCTCTCAGATCGCCGCGGGCGTGCCGAGCGAGGTGGGCCAGTGCCGCCGAACGAGCGGAGGCTGCGGTGACTGGCCTGTCAGCCAAGGGGCACTGCTGACACGTCAGGACCAATCGGCCGGACTGGGACCGCAGCTCCACCGTCCAGGCGCGCGGCGCCGCAGGACTCGCTGTGCGCAGTCGCATGGACAAGCGCCCCTCCTTCCCGATCCCGCACCGGCCCCTCCTCGCGTGTGGCGGGCGGCCGTCACCGTAGTGCAGACCTCTGCCCTCGCGCCGCCAGGACTGTCGAGAGAAATAGGGCAGAGGTCTGCACTGACAGGGCAGGGGTCTGCACCGTCGGATGGTCTGGTGACGATCTTGCCGCCCGATCCGGACCTCGACGCGCTACGGCTGGAGCTGGCGCGATTGCGGGCCGCCCGCGGGTGGAGCTACGACGAGCTCGCGGCCCGCAGCGGCCTGGCCAGGCGCACTGTGATCGAGATCGAACAGGGGCGCACCGTCGGCACGCTCAAGACGTGGCACGCCCTCGCCCATGCATTTGGCACGCCGTTCGACGAGCTCTTCGCCGCCCTCTGCCACGACCATGAGCCGCCTATGGGCACCGACGGCTGATCAGGGGGTGGCTGGGCTGGCGCGAATCACCCGAACCGGCAGCGCGGCATCGAACACGTGATCAGTAGTTCGCACTGCTGTCGCCCCACTTTGGTCTGTCCGGGGGAGCCGGCGGGCCAGGTGCTGTCGGCGCGGCGTGTTGGCTGACAGCTTCGCCCGCATGTGCTCTTCGCCTCATCCTTCTGCGTGGCGCTGGGACGGCAGCCGCGCGAGCGCCCCTTTGCGCAGGTCCTTGCGGGTCGACCCGGAGGGCGTCAGCCGGCTGCTGCGCTGCGGCCAGACCGCGTCCTGCCGCGAGTGCGGCAATCCGATCGAGTGGTACGTGCGTAGCAACGAGCGCCGAGTGCGGCTGCATCCGCACGAGATGCCCGCCAACCGGGTGCCGGAGCCCTGCCAGTGGCACGTCAGCTCTGGTGTCGCTCATCCCTCTGGCGACGGGAGCAACTGGTGCCGCCTGCCGCATGCCGTGCTGTGTCCCGCTCGTCCGGCGCCGCCGGAGGCACCGCAGCTATCCGGGCTGCGGCGTTCTCTTGCGCTGCGCACGCGCAGGCTGCTGGATGCGGGGGTCTTCGTCCCGTCCGCGGCCCCGCCACCGAACGGCCAGCGACCGGGTGAGGAGGTCTGCCGCCCGGCCAGGCCTGTGGTGCAGCTGCTGTACCTCCGCTACCTGGCGTCCTGCCCGGTCGAGGAGATCCAGTGCGTCACCCAGACCCGGCGGCGCGTGCGCTGCAGCGCCAAGGTCCTCGGCCCTGGTGCTCTGCGTGGCGCGTGGAGTCTGGTGCCCGTGAGCGTGCAGCGCGGTCAACTGGCACTGCCGTCGGAGGTCATGGCCGTCTACAGCCTGTCCGCGCTGCCGTACCAGGAGCAGTTGCGCTGGCGCAGTCAGCGGTGTCTTCAGCATGACGCCAGCCCTACTGCCGGTGATCTCGCCGTGGCGGACTGGGAGCCCTTCGACCCGCTTCGCCACCACGAACACATCCACACCCGCCTGCCCGCATACCGGCGCCGTCAAGGTCCTGGCAGTCCCGCACGACGGCAGGCCCACTCGTGACGATGCGCCAGTATGCCGTCGAGATCTCCCTGACCAGACCCGCTACTACCCGGGAGCTCGACCGGGCCCGTCGCAGGGTGTTGTTCGCCGCGAACGCCGATCGCATGCGGCTTATGACGGTGCACAGCAGCACGAGTCCGGGCCGCGCGCTGCACCGGCTGCGGCGCCGGCTGGACGACGTTCTGCCGATCGACGTGCTGACCACGCACTACCCCGATCGCGATGGCCGTGTCCTGCTCAATGTCGCCCTCAGCCGGGACGTCGATGCCGCGATCCGCCGGGAGGCGACCGCGAGCGGCCGACGCCCTCGGAACGTCCTGAGCGAGCGGATCACAGCCGGCCTCGCGCGCGAGCGACGCGAGAGGCAGCACCGTCTTGAGTCGCAGTTGCACGGCTTGCTCGCCCAGCACACTCCGCAGGACGTGCTGGCCTGCGCGGCCGCGCTCCTTACGAGGGCACCGGACTGCGTCAGCCCACCCAGCCCACGTCGATCACCTCGATGCCACCGAGGAACGCGGTGAACGACACCCACGAGCGCGGCCCGAACACCACCGCCGCATGCCACCCGCCGGGCTTGGGCCACGCGCGTGGCCGCACCAGCGCCGCGGCAATCGTCTCCATGACCTCCTGCCGTCCCTCCGGAGGCAGTTCATCCAGCGCATCCTCCGCCCGGATGGCCAGGTCAACCTCGTACGGCACAACGCACCCCCGTGCTTGTGATCAGCGAAGCCCACACCGTACGGGCCTGCCGCCAGTTACGCGCCAGCCTGTGGATAACCGTGCTGCGCGAGACTTCAGGCCCCCTCCCACGCAGCAACTCGGCCAGGGGCCGCGGGCGAATGCCCCGCGACGCACCCGTTGTGTCCTGACAGTGCGGTATGCCGGCGGTGGAGGCAGGCAGCCGGCGCGGGACGCTATGGCCCGCCGACGTAGGGCTGTTGGAGCTGGCCGAACCAGATGCGCCAGGCGAGGTGAGGGTGGACAGGCCGACCGAGAGAACGGGGATCCACAGAGCCCAGGGCGGCCTCCCTGTCGACCGCGTGGCCCCCGACCACTAGATTTAGAACGAAAGTTCGAAAATCGAGGCGAGGAGAACGGTCGGCAACTGCCGCAATACCGAGCAACAGGCCCCGGTACTCCCGGGATGCGGGCATCGTTGGGCAGCACGCCGCGCTTGTCCCTGGTGACGGGTGTGAAAACGCGCATGGCAGGAGGAAACCGGTGAGTGACCGCAGCACCATCGAGTGGACCGAGGCGACTTGGAACCCGACCACTGGGTGCGATCGCGTGTCGGCTGGCTGCGACAACTGCTACGCGCTCACGCTGGCAAAGCGCCTGAAGGCGATGGGGTCGGCGAAGTACCAGAAGGATGGCGATCCACGGACCTCTGGGCCGGGGTTCGGCCTGACCGTGCATCCGGATGCTCTCCAGGTCCCTTACGGCTGGAAGAGTCCGCGGACGGTGTTCGTCAACTCGATGTCGGATCTGTTCCATGCTCGCGTGCCACTGGACTTCGTCCGTCAGGTTTTTGAGGTGATCAGCGACACGCCGCAGCACACCTATCAGGTGCTGACCAAGCGGGCGCGGCGGCTGCGGCAGGTCGCCGGCCGGCTTGAGTGGCCGGCGAACCTGTGGATGGGGGTGTCGGTGGAGAGCGAGAAGGAACTCGCCCGGGTCGACGACTTGCGCCAGGTGCCAGCTGCTGTGCGGTTCCTGTCGTGCGAGCCGTTGTTGGGGCCGTTGGAGGGCCTGGACGTTTCCGGCATCGACTGGGTGATCGTCGGCGGGGAGTCCGGGCCACGCTTCAGGTCGTTGGAGGCGGAGTGGGTGACCGGTATCCGAGACATCTGCCAGGAGGCCGGTGTGTCATTCTTTTTCAAGCAGTGGGGCGGCCGGACCCCGAAGGCGGGGGGCCGTCTGCTGGAGGGACGGCAGTGGGACCAGCTTCCGCTGACCGCGGCGGTCAGTTCAGGCTGACCCGGCTTTTGCGGGTGAGTTTGCCGGTGCTCAGCACCGTGGCGACGCCATCGTTACGCAGTTCCTGGACAGCGGCGAGCGCATGCTTGGGCAGCCAGCGGGAGGTCTCGGTCAGTAGCCACTGACCGATATCCTCCACCGTCGCGACTCCCTGGGACAGGCGTTGGTGGACCAGTTCCAGCAATTCGGGGTCGACCACGTCGGCGCCGGCGAACAGCGTGGACTGACCGGGGAGGACCCCGTCGCGGGTACGAGGGTCCTTGAAGCTCATGCCGTCGCTGACGTCGACCTTCCACATGGCCTCTTTCATCGCCTCCAGGCCCTTGGGGTGGCCGGTGCCGAAGACGAGGTACAGGGGCTGGCCGGTGCGGGGCAGGAGCCGGAACTGCAACTGGGAGCGGAACCCGGCCCGGCGCAGGGCGTCACGGTAAGTGGACAGCCACACACGCCACCGCTCGTCAGACCGGAGCTCTGCATCAGCGGGAGACCAGAACTTGCGGCCGCCGAAGACCCTGTCAAGGATCTCGGGGTTGAAGTCCTCACTGGCCATCTGCCGTCCCTGCTCGCGGCTGAACCAGTTGGGACCGAAGGTGGTGATGACCTCGCTGGAGGGGTTATGGGCGATGCGGGCCATGAGGGACAACGGCACGTTGATGTTGCCCCAGCTGTCGAAGATCCCCAGGATGGGGTGGCCCCAGGCGTCCAGTTTGGTCAGCAACTCGCCGCTGTCCTGTCCGGCCTCGCCATGGTGCACTTCGACGTGTACAGGCAGGTTCTCCAGCGGCCCGAAACAGCGGACGAGCTCGGCACACAAGTGCTCGTACCGCGGGCGCTCCTTCTCGATGAAGATCAGACGCACACGCTGCCGACTGAGGTTCATGCGGTCGACCGCAGCGTGATTCAGCAGCTTCCTCAGGATGAAGACGGGCGAGCCCTCTTCCCCGCCCAGATAGCGGCCCGGGCCGGCGAAGGCGTCCAACAGCGTGACGCGAGGACGGGAGTATCCGGTGCGGGCGGAAGTCTGCAGAAGGATCGGCCACCAGGCATCCAGGTACTGCTTGTACAACCGGTGCTTCGCCTCGGTAGCTGGTTCCAGCTTCCACAAGACGCCCATTCCGACCCCCTACACGCGTTGTCCCCCGGGGCAGTCGGCAGCCCGACTGACCAGACCCTGGTCACCGATGGTGAGTGCATATGCGTTTCGGGTAAAGACCGCGTACATAAGCGGCGGACCGGTCGCGCTGACATGGCGACAACTCCGACCTGGCCAGGCTCAGAGCTGCGGACCAAGAGGGACCTCCAGCCGACCGCCCGCGATGAGCCTCTCCACGGTATGGCGGCCAGAGAGCTGCCG
The DNA here is from genome assembly GCF_055567695.1 of Streptomyces sp. NPDC026417. Taxonomy (NCBI): domain Bacteria; kingdom Bacillati; phylum Actinomycetota; class Actinomycetes; order Kitasatosporales; family Streptomycetaceae; genus Streptomyces; species Streptomyces sp. NPDC026417. The sequence goes on along the minus strand of NZ_JBVHPY010000008.1, from coordinate 153,772 downwards.
TGATCATCTGGCAGATCTCCCCGCCCCACACGAAGATCATCGTGAAGGGCGGCGGTCTTCGGAACACGGCCTAACCAGCCCGCCCCGGTTTCGTCCACGAAGTCACTCGCGGACAGGACCTTGAGTGCTGATCAGCGTCGTGGCGTCCCTCCCTCCACCTCCTGGGCAGCGCTCGTTCTCATACGCGCATGAGGTCGGCGGTACCCGCCGCTCGGAGCTTCCTCCGTCCTGACCGTGCAGGAGGAGCACGAGAAGTGTCACGACGACGGCCCCCACGGTGAGGGGAGTTGCCAGATCCTTCCACTTGTAGGCCGCGTAAGCGGTCAGCAGACCGACCAGGAGCAAGACAACGAGGTCTAGGTCGACGTGCCAGGTATCCATCCCTGCACCTCTCGGCTCGTGCCTGCTCACAGCGCTGTCCAGGCGGGGAGCGAGCAGGCTCTGCTCGTAAGCACCTGGCCGGAAGTGCCAGGAGCCCTGCGCTAAGGCTCGCGACCATCACCGGCAGATCCTGGCCGACAAAATCGGGGGTCTTCTGCAGGACGACGGAAGGCCATCGGACACCGGACACTTGCGATAGTGGACACGTGGCGTCGGGAGCATTGACCAACCAAGGCCTCGTCCTGCGAGACCTCTGCGGGTGGCCGGGGTGGGTAATCGAGGTCGATATCAGCTGGCGGACCTGGAGCGCCGGGGAGGTTCGGGACATCCCTCCACCGCGCACCAGGCGCAACGCCCGGCGGCCATGCGACGACCCTGAGCTGGTTCAGCGGATCAAGAAGGCTGCCGAGGCGTCCTATGAGGCGCCCCGCAGCTCGATCTGGCTTGTCTCACTGGGACTTCCCTCGCCCCACGGGAAGAAGAAGAACGGGGTGCGGCTGCGCGCCGAGACCATCGCAACCCTGTACGGGTACGCGCTGCACCTTGGGCTCTCTCCCAAGCGCGCTATCTCCGAGGTCTACGGGCTCCCCGTCACAGAAGCGCCCGGTGAACGTGCGCAGTACTCCCGCAAGTTGGAGCGGTGGATCGAACAGGCCCGCAAGACGGTTAACCCGGTAACAGGCCGACCGTACCTGTCGGCCTACGACTCCGAACGGCATGCGCCGCGATTGTGGCCTATCGGCCGAGGGCACCCACTTGAGCCCCGCCGCGCCCAGCCAGCGCTGCCGGAGCCGGTCCGGGAGGGACCATACGTCGGGCACACACTGACCTTGCGAGTGACACGGACGCCGCCGCCCGCACGGCAGGCCCAGGAGGCTCACGAGCAAGGGTGGCGAATGATCGGTCCAGACCTGGTCGTCGAGGGGCAATGGTCGAGCGGCGAGGAACCGCCATCCCTTCCACTGCTGTGCGGAGTCAGCCCTGGTGAGACACCCCTCCGGGTGCAGTCTCTAGTCAAGGAACTGGAAGAGCGCTACCCCGGAGCCAAGGTCCTGGCAACGGTCACCGCGCAGGCGATGGGGCAACCCGGCAACGTGAACTGACCTTGGCGAGCGTCGATCGTTGACAACCTCCTAGGCCCCGGAGCTGGCCTGTCAGGCGAACCACGGTCGTCTTATCGGCGAACGCTGCCGCTGCGCAGCTCAACCGGCTCCCCACCATGATCACAGCGCCGAGCGGTATCCCCATTACCGGGTCTTACCTTCACGTCCACGCCCGATGGACCACAATCACCCTGGGTGAGCGCACTGAAATCTTTTGTGCGCTACTGAAATCTCCACTGAAATGAATCTTGCGCTACTGAAATCTTCAGAGCCATCCGACAGCAGCCGCCCTCGTGCCCCGTGTTCAACGCGGCCAGCAGCGCCACGACTTCGGGTCCCCGCACCTCGCCGACGACCAGCCGGTCCGGTCTCATGCGCAGCGCCTGCCGCACCAGATCCCGCAACTCGACCTGGCCGACACCTTCCTGGTTCGCCGGCCGGCCTTCGAGGCGGACCACGTGCGGATGGTCGGGGCGCAGTTCGGCCGAGTCCTCGGCGAGCACGATCCGCTCACCGGGGCCGACCAACCCCAACAGCGCGCTCAGCAGGGTCGTCTTGCCCGTCCCGGTGCCGCCGCTGATCAGGAAGGAGAGCCGTGCGTCCAGCAGCGCCCGGAGCACCCGGTCCCCACCGGGCGGGACCGTGCCCGCGGTCACCAACTCGTCGAGTGTGAAGGCCCGCGGACGGACGACCCGGAGCGAGAGGCAGGTGGAGCCGACCGCCACCGGTGGCAGGACCGCGTGCAGGCGGGTGCCGTCCGGCAACCGGGCGTCCACCCAGGGACGGGCGTCGTCGAGCCGCCTTCCGGCCACGGCCGCCAGACGCTGCGCGAGGCGCCGTACGGCCGCCGCGTCCGGGAAGGAGACGGCCGTCAGCTCCAGGCCGCCGCCCCGGTCCACCCACACCCGGTCCGGCGCCGAGACCAGGACGTCGGTCACCGACGGATCGGCGAGCAGCGGGTCGAGCGGGCCGCTGCCGATCAACTCGGACCGCAACGCATCGGCGGCACCGAGCACTTCGGCGTCCCCGAGCACCCGCCCCTGGGCGCGGAGCGCCTGTGCCACACGAGCGGGCGTCGGCTCGGCCCCGCTCTCGGCGAGCCACTGCCGGACGCCGTCCAGCAGCCCGGAACACGCGCCTGCGCCTCCAGGCGCGTCGAGTCCCGCCCGCATGCCCGGCCTCGTCGGCGTGCCCGGCACCGCCCAGGCGGCCGGACCGGCGGTGCCGCCCGACCCCGAAGCGGAATCGCCCCGGACTCCGCCCACCGCTCCGGTCTCCCTCCTGGTCCGGCGTCCTCCACCGGTTTCCGCGCGCGTGTGGCGCCCGGTGGCTACGCCCCGACCCGGCTCCAGGCGCCCGGTCATACGCCCCCTCCTTCGGCCGGCATGCGCTCCCAGAAGGCGGTGCAGAAGCGGGCGAGGGGGCTCCGGGCCGCTCCGCCGGGCGGCACGCCGCCGTCCGGGCGCGGGGTCTCGGCCGGCACCTCACCGATCAGGGGCAGTCCGAGCAGCCGGGCCACCTCGCGGTCGTCAAGACCCAGTCCGTACGGACCGCGGACCGCCACACGCAGGTCGCGCAGGACCATGCCGACGGCCGAGGCGACCCGGCCGGCGGACGCGACGGCGCGCAGTTCGGCCGGGACGACCAGGACCCCGAGGTCGAGTTGGGCCAGTGCCTCCGCCGCGCCCTCGTCGATCCGCCGGGGCAGGTCGACGACGACCGCGCCGCCGCGCCGCCTGGCCGCGGCGAGGACGGCCCGGACGGCCGGGGGCGGGATGGCCACCGCGTCTCCGCGGTCCCAGCTCAGGACCCGCAGCGCGTGCAGCTCGGGCAGCGACTCCTCCAGTGCGCCGCCGCCGACCCGGCCGCGCGAGGCGGCGAAGGCAGGCCAGCGCAGACCTTCGGCGGTCTCGCCGCCGAGGAGTACGTCGAGTCCGCCGCCCAGGGGGTCGGCGTCCACGAGCAGGGTGCGCCGGCCCTGCCGCGCCGACGTGACCGCGAGGGCACACGCCAGAGTGGAGGCCCCTGCACCGCCCCGGCCGCCGATCACGCCGACGGTGAGCGCGGGCCTGCCGACGCCCTCGGCCACGTCGGCGATGCGGTCCACCAGCCACCGCTCCCCGTCGGGCAGCATCAGGACATGGTCGGCGCCGATCTCGACGGCCCGCTGCCAGACCCCGGAATCGTCCTGATCCCGCCCGACGAGCACCACGCCCCTTCTGCGGGTGGCCCCGCGCACCCGGGCGGCGGCATCGTCCCCGACGAGGACGAGCGGTGCCGCCTCCCATCCGCCGCCGCGCTCCGGCACCCCGGGATGGACCTCCGGCCTGGCGCCCGCCGCCGCGCACAGGCGCAGCAGGTCGTCCAGCAGTTCGACGTCCTCCGTGACGATCAACGGTCCGCCCTGCCGCCCTTCGGCGGTGGGCGGCCGGCCGTGTGTGATGGCTCCGGCCACGATCTCCAGCCCCCTTCGCTGCTGCCTCGGCGGGGCGCTGAGCGACCCCGCGATTCCCACTCCCGTGAAGGACCGGCAAGCGGCCTCCATATGAACGGCCGATACGAACCGGCCAAACGCATCCGGCAAACGGAACCGGCCATGAACTCGCCACGAGCGGACGCGCTGGAATCACGGTGCAACGAACACGGAAATCGTGTGGATCTTGGTCGGTAACTGTGGACAACTCGATGGCTGTGAATATCGCCTTCACCCAAACCGGTGACCGTTGTACGACTTCCACAGAGCAGCGATACAACTACGCACAGTCACGAATCATGGGCGCACGACGGCACCCCCGAGGATGGTCAGGGGGTGCGGACAGACTGCGAACGTAAAGGGGAAAACCCACCCGGACATGCGACGACCCCCGCCGGGGGGGAGAGCGGGGGTCGTCCCCACGGCCGACTCGGGGGGGGAGGAGTCGGGCCGGGTTAGCACGGTCGCGAACGATCCGTGACTTCCATGGTGTACCCGAGAGCCCCCTCAGGCAAACCCACACGCCCCACACTACGCCGAATGGTGGGCGCCTATGCTCAGCTCGTGGAAAACCACTCCTTGCCCCGTACAGCGGCCTTCTTTGACCTGGACAAGACGGTCATTGCGAAGTCGAGCACCCTCACGTTCAGCAAGTCGTTCTACCAAGGCGGCCTGATCAACCGAAGGGCCGCGCTGCGCACCGCATATGCGCAGTTCGTGTTCCTGGCGGGCGGCGCCGATCACGACCAGATGGAGCGGATGCGGAAGTATCTGTCCGCCATGTGCCGCGGCTGGAACGTCCAGCAGGTGAAGGAGATCGTCGCCGAGACGCTGCACAGCCTGATCGACCCGATCATCTACGACGAGGCCGCCTCCCTCATCGAGGAGCACCACACCGCGGGACGCGACGTCGTGATCGTCTCCACCTCCGGGGCGGAGGTGGTCGAACCGATCGGCGAGCTGCTCGGCGCGGACCGCGTGGTGGCGACCCGCATGGTGGTGGGCGACGACGGCTGCTTCACCGGCGAGGTGGAGTACTACGCGTACGGCCCCACCAAGGCCGAGGCGGTCAGGGAGCTGGCCGCGTCGGAGGGGTACGACCTGGAGCGGTGCTACGCCTACAGCGACTCGGCGACGGACCTGCCCATGCTCGGCTCCGTCGGTCATCCCCATGCGGTCAACCCGGACCGCGCGCTGCGCCGGGAGGCGCTCGCCCGGGGGTGGCCGATCCTCGACTTCCACCGGCCGGTCCGGCTCAAGCAGCGGCTCCCCGCGCTGTCGGTTCCACCCCGTCCCGCCCTTGTCGCCGTCGCGGCACTCGGGGCGGCAGCGGCCACTGCGGGGCTCGTCTGGTACGCGAGCAGGCGCCGGGCCCCGGCCGGGTGAGGCCCGGCAGCGAGCAGCGAATCAGGCCCCTCCGCACCGCGGTCCCATTCGCACCCTTTTGACGCCAATAGTAAAGAAGTACGGCGAGGGGTTCCGCTTCCTCCGGACCTGGAGTACAAAGGGGTTAACGGCCCGCGAGACCAAGGACATCCGAGAGGATCACCTTCAAACGCAATCAAGGCCCCACGGACCGAGCATGGACACCAGGCACCCACGCGACGTCGACCCGTCGATTACGGGCCAGCCGCACCAGGTGACGGGCCACAGTTCCCGACCTGATGGGCAACACTACGAGGACGCTTGGTAACCCGGTGGACATGCCAGCGGCGGTACGAGAACTCGTACCGCCGCAACCCTGTTCAGCGCCTTTTCCGCTCTCCTGAGGGAGGGCTTTTTCGTGCTCTACGCCGCGCCGCGCTGCAGCGCCTCGCACACCGCCGTGGACTCCCGGGCGCCCAGCTCGACCGCCCTGCCGCAGTGGGCGATCCACGCCGCCATGCCCTCCGGGGTGCCGGAGGCGTAGCCGTCGAGTGCCGCCACGTAGGCGGCCCGGCCGAGCTCGCCGTGACCCACCTCCGCCGGACACACCGACTTCGGGTCCAGGCCGCTGTTGATCAGCACGATCCGTTCGGCGGCGCGTGCCACCAGGCCGTTGTGCGAACCGAAGGGCCGCAGGGCGAGCAGCTCGCCGTGCACGACCGCCGAGGTCACCAGGGCCGGTGCCGAGCCTCCGGCGATGATCAGCCGGGAGAGGCCTTCGAGGCGTCCGGCGACCTCGTTCGCGTCCGGCAGGGGCAGCTCGACGAGCGGTTCGTCGACCGGCTCGCCGTCCTTGCGGGGCCGTCCCACCTCGTCCGCGGCGTCGGCGGCGGCCACCAGGTGCAGCCGGGCCAGCACCCGGAGGGGCGACTGCCGCCAGATGGAGAGAAGCTGGCCCGCCTCGGCGGTCAGCCGCAGGGCCGCGCCGACCGTGCGGGCCTCGTCGTCCCCGCTGAAGTCCGTACGCCGGCGCACCTCTTCGAGGGCCCAGTCCGCGCCGGACAACGCGGCCGAGCCGCGCGCGGCGCGCAGCGCGGCCTCGGAGGTGATCTCGGTGCTGCGGCGGCGCATGATCCGGTGCCCGTAGACCCGGTCCACCGCCTTGCGCACGGACTCCACGGACTCGGCCACGCCCGGAAGCGAGCCGAGGGCCGCGAGCGGATCTGCGGTCGCTCCTGTCGTACTCATGAGTACGACCCTACGCACCCCGGACGTCCTCCCCACGAAGGAGTGGTCTTCTTCACGTCCTCACGCGCGTGGGCACCCCCTCCGCACTATGTTCCTGAACATGAAAATTGCTTTCGTTGGGAAGGGCGGCAGCGGCAAGACCACCCTGTCCTCCCTTTTCGTCCGCCACCTGGCGGCCGCCGGCGCGCCCGTCGTCGCGGTGGACGCCGACATCAACCAGCACCTCGGAGCCGCGCTGGGGCTCGACGAGGACGAGGCGGCGACGCTGCCTGCGATGGGGGCGCATCTGCCCCTCATCAAGGACTACCTGCGCGGCTCGAACCCGCGGATCGGGTCCGCCGAGGCGATGATCAAGACGACTCCGCCCGGCGCGGGCTCACGGCTGCTGCGGGTGCGCGAGGAGAACCCGGTGTACGACGTCTGCGCGCGGCCGGTGGAACTCGACGGCGGCACGGTCCGTTTGATGGTCACGGGACCCTTCACCGAGGCCGACCTCGGGGTCGCGTGCTACCACTCCAAGACGGGAGCGGTGGAGCTCTGCCTGAACCACCTGGTCGACGGCCCCGGGGAGTACGTGGTGGTCGACATGACGGCGGGTTCGGACTCCTTCGCCTCCGGCATGTTCACCCGCTTCGACATGACGTTCCTCGTCGCCGAGCCGACGCGGAAGGGGGTCTCCGTCTACCGCCAGTACAAGGAGTACGCCCGCGACTTCGGCATCACCCTCAAGGTCGTCGGCAACAAGGTGCAGGGCCGGGACGACATCGACTTCCTGCGTGCCGAGGTCGGCGACGACCTCCTGGTCACGGTCGGGCACTCCGACTGGGTGCGTGCCATGGAGAAGGGGCGCCCGCCCCGGTTCGAGCTCCTGGAGGACGCCAACCAGCGGTCCCTGCGCACGCTGCGAACGGCCGCCGACGCGACGTACGAGCTGCGCGACCGGGAGCGCTACACCCGCCAGATGGTCCACTTCCATCTGAAGAACGCCGGGTCGTGGGGCAACGCGAAGACCGGTACGGACCTGGCGGCCCAGGTCGACCCGGGGTTCGTCCTGGGCGAGGAGGCGACGGCAGCCGTGTCACCGGCCGCCGTCGACGCCACCGTGTAGCCGCTACGGCCGGACCGCAGGGGCCCCGGGGACTCCCTTGGGTGCCGGGGCCGGGTGGCCGGAGAGATAGGACGCCCAGCCCTCCTTCGGGGCCTCGCCGATCTTGAGGCCGCGCAGCTTCTCCAGGGTTGCCGGGTCCTGGGCGTCGAGCCAGTCGGCGAGCTGCCGGAAGCTGACACAGCGCACCTCGGACTTGGTGCACACCCGCTCGATGACCTCGTCCAGGGCACGCATGTAGGTGCCGCCGTTCCAGGACTCGAAGTGGTTGCCGATGACCAGCGGCGCGCGGTTGCCGGCGTAGGCGCGCTCGAATCCCTGGAGCAGGCCGTCACGCATCTGGTCGCCCCAGTACTGCTGCTTGGCGGGGTCGCCCTGGGTCGTGGTGCCCGACTGGTTCACCATGAAGTTGTAGTCCATGGTGAGCGTCTCGAAGCCGCGGCCCGGGACCGGGACGAGCTGCATGGACAAGTCCCACAGCCCCTCCTTCTTCTTGGGCCACACCTGGTCGTTGACGCCGCTGGTGTCGTAGCGGAAACCCAGCTGGCGGGCGGCCCGCATGAAGTTCTTCTGCCCCTCCAGACAGGGGGTGCGGGCGCCGATGAGCTCCCGGTCGTAGTCGAAGGGCAGCGGGGACGCCTTGGTCAGACCGGTGTTGGTCTTCCACGACTTCACGAACGACTTCGCCTGGGCGATCTCGCTCTTCCACTCCTTGACCGACCACTCTCCGACCCCGCCCCCGCTCCCGCAGAAGTGGCCGTTGAAGTGGGTCCCGACCTCGTTGCCCTCCAGCCACGCCAGGCGCAGCTGCTTCACGGTCTCCTCGATGCCCTCCGTGTCGTTGAAGCCGATGTCGGAGCGCCCGGGGGAATGCTGCGGCGGCTTGTACAGGTCGGCCTTGTCCTTCGGCAGCATGTACACGCCGCTGAGGAAGTACGTCATCGTCGCGTTGTTGTCCTTGGCGACCTTGCGGAAGTGGGAGAACAGCTTCTGGCCGTCCTCACCCGCGCCGTCCCAGGAGAAGACCACGAACTGCGGGGGCTTCTGGCCGGGCTTCAGCCGCTCGGGCCGGGGCAGATGCGGCTGGGCTCCGGTGTACGCGGTCGAGCCGTCGCCGATCAGGCGTACCGCGCTCTTGGGCGCCTGGACCGCTGCGGGCTTCTTCGCGCCGGGCGCGCCCTCATCGGAACCGGTGGTGCCGGTGGCACAGCCGGCGAGTGCCGTGGCGCAGGCCGCGGCGAGTGCGACGCCCGCGGCGATCCTCTGGGTGGCGGCCATCTTCCGCCCACCTTCTTCCTTCAGTCAGGGCAACGCTGCTCAGGCGTTCCGGGTGATGTGCAGGGACATGCCGTCAGCGCCGTCAAGGTCGCACGGACCTCGGAAGAGGTTTGTATGACAAGCCGATGAAAATCCACATTCACTCGGGTGAGTGATTTATTGACCTATTTGCCGGTATTGCCCGCACCTGCCCTTTACTCGGCATTACGATCCATTTACCGAGCGTTGAATCATCCCGCCGCTGCACGCCGTGACCCACGGCCGCGACCCGCCCCCCGCCGTCGAGCGGGGGACCACCTGTTCCGCGACCGCGCTGCCCCGGAGGAGACGGGAACCATGTCTGCCTGCGTCCCCACCCGCGCCGCCGACCCCACTCGGCCCCCGCGCATCCACCAGTCCCCCAGCCCCCCGCCGACCCCGCCCCGCCGATTCCGTATCGCGGGCGCCGACGTGTCGGCCTCGATCGCGGTCTTCCTGATCGCCCTGCCCCTGTCCCTGGGCATCGCCCTGGCCACCGGCGCGCCGCTCCAGGCGGGCCTCGTCGCCGCGGCCGTCGGCGGACTCGTCGCCGGCCGGTTCGGCGGTGCGCCGCTCCAGGTGAGCGGCCCGGCCGCCGGTCTCACGGTGGTCACCGCCGAGCTGATCCACCGCTACGGATGGCGCACGACCTGCGCCATCACAGTGCTCGCCGGCGTCGCCCAACTGGGTCTCGGCTGCCTGCGCGTGGCCCGCACCGCGCTCGCCGTCAGCCCCGCCGTGGTGCACGGCATGCTCGCCGGCATCGGTGTGACCATCGCCGTCGCCCAGCTCCACATCGTGCTGGGAGGCACTCCGCAGAGTTCGGTCCCCGACAACCTGCTGGCCCTGCCGGCGCAGTTGGCCCGGCTGCATCCCGCCGCCGTGTCGGTGAGCGCGCTCACTCTGACGCTGCTGTTCGCCTGGCCGCGGCTCCCGGGCCGCGTCGGGCTCACCCTGCGCAAGGTGCCCGCCGCGCTCGTCGCCGTCGCCGGAGCCACCGCGATCGCCTCGCTCCTCGGACTGAGCCTGCCCATGGTCGACCTGCCGTCCTGGAGCAGCCACGCGCTGGCGGGACTGCCCGAGGGCCCGGTCCTCGGTCTCGTCGCCGCCGTCCTCACCGTCACCCTGGTGTGCAGCGTGCAGTCGCTGCTCGGCGCCGTCGCGGTGGACAAGCTGGCGGCCGGACGACCGGAACTGCACGCGCACGTCGGCCGCTCCGACCTCGACCGCGAGTTGCTCGGCCAGGGCATGGCCAACGTCGTCTCCGGAGCGCTCGGCGGACTGCCGGTCGCCGGAGTCGCCGTGCGCAGTTCCGCGAATGTGCACGCGGGTGCCGTGAGCCGGAACTCCACGATGCTGCACGGCGTTTTCGTAGTGTTCGCCGCGCTGTTGATGGTCCCGCTCCTGGAGCTGATCCCGCTCGCCTCGCTCGCCGCCCTGGTGATGGCCGTCGGCATCCAGATGGTGTCCCTGCACCACATCCGCACGGTGACCCGCCACCGCGAGGTGCTGGTGTACGCCGTCACCACGCTCGGCGTCGTGGCCTTCGGCGTCCTGGAAGGCGTGTCGCTGGGGGTCGCGGTGGCCGTCGGCGTCGCGCTGAACCGCCTGGCGCACACCCGGATCACGCACGAGGAGAGGGAGGGAGTCCATCACGTAGGAGTACGGGGGCAGTTGACGTTCCTCGCCGTGCCGCGGCTGAGCCGCACGCTGCATCTCGTGCCCCGCGGCTCCTCGGTCGTCGTGGAGCTGGACGGCTCGTTCATGGACCACGCGGCCTACGAGACGCTGCAGGACTGGCAGAACACGCACGTCGCCCAGGGTGGCGAGGTCGAGCTCGCCGGGCGCCGGCCCGGGACCCGGATCGCCGAGCCGACGGCCGGGTCGCACTGCCGCTGCCGCCCCTGGACGCCGTGGCGCAACCACCACTGCGAACCTCCGGCGAGCCCTCAGTCCGCCGCTGCCGACTGTCGCCGGGACGACCCGCAGGGCTCCGACGGGACATCCGCGTCCTCCGGGCGCAGCAACCACCAACTGGCCCGTGGCATCAGCGCGTTCCAGCGCAACACCGCACCCCTGGTGCGGGGGGAGCTGGCCCGCCTGGCACGAGAGGGGCAGCGGCCGTCGCAGCTCTTCCTGACCTGCGCCGACTCGCGTCTCGTCACGTCCATGATCACGTCCAGCGGCCCCGGCGACCTCTTCGTCGTGCGCAATGTGGGCAACCTCGTACCCCCGCCCGGCGAGGAGAGCGGCGACGACTCGGTGGCCGCCGCGATCGAGTACGCGGTGGACGTGCTGAAGGTGCGGTCCATCACGGTGTGCGGGCACTCCGGGTGCGGGGCGATGCAGGCCCTGCTCAACGCGGAACCCGGCGGGGCGCAGACGCCGCTGAAGCGGTGGCTCCGGCACGGGATGCCGAGCCTGGAGCGGATGGCGGTGGCGGACCGGCCCTGGCCGCGGCTGGCCGGGCGGGCCCCGGCCGACGCAGTGGAGCAGCTCTGCCTGACCAACGTGGTGCAGCAGCTGGAGCATCTGCGGGCGCACGAGTCGGTGGCCCGCGCCCTGCAGGCAGGGGCGCTGGAGCTGCACGGGATGTACTTCCACGTGGGCGAGGCGCAGTCGTATCTGCTGGCCGACGCCGACGCCGACGACGGTGCCGACGCGGCCGAGCTGTTCGACCACGTGGACGCGCCGGAGGACCTGCCCAGTCCCGCGTGAACACGCCGGGGCGCGGCCGGACGACGGCCGCGCCCCTCCCCCCACGACCTGTGCAGGCGCACCCGGCCGTCCAGGACCCGTGCAGCCGCACCCGGCGGCCTCGCTCCCCCGGATGCCTCGTTCCCCCCGGATACCGCACCCCGCCCATCACGGCACACCGCTCCCGGCGTTCGCCGCACCCTCACCGGGCGGACCGGACAGGCGCGCCACCCATGCCCCCGGCTCACGGCGCCACCGCGACGACCACGACCCCTCGGACGCCCGCGCGCCCCGTGGCGCTGCCGGGCCGGTGCGTCCCGGCGGCAGCAGACTGAACCCGACCACCCGCCCGTACGTGCCCCTGAGTGACCTCACAGCCTGAATAGGTCTAAACCAATTTCGGATCGGCCCTTGTCATCGGGCCCTCCGGTCTGATGAGCTGTGGCCTGGGACACAACGGACACCCTGGGAAAGGGAGATGTCGTGAGCAACGAAAGCCTGGCCAACCTGCTGAAGGAAGAGCGCAGGTTCGCGCCGCCCGCCGACCTGGCCGCGAACGCCAATGTCACCGCGGAGGCGTATGAGCAGGCCAAGGCTGACAGGCTCGGCTTCTGGGCCGAGCAGGCCCGCCGGCTGACCTGGGCCACCGAGCCCACCGAGACCCTCGACTGGTCGAACCCGCCGTTCGCCAAGTGGTTCAAGGACGGCAAGCTCAACGTCGCGTACAACTGCGTGGACCGCCACGTGGAGGCCGGCCACGGCGACCGGGTCGCCATCCACTTCGAGGGCGAACCGGGCGACAGCCGCGCGATCACCTACGCCGAGCTCAAGGACGAGGTGTCGAAGGCCGCGCACGCACTGACCGAGCTGGGCGTCCGCAAGGGCGACCGGGTCGCCGTCTATCTGCCGATGATCCCCGAGGCCGTCGTCGCGATGCTCGCGTGCGCCCGCATCGGCGCCGCGCACTCCGTCGTGTTCGGCGGGTTCTCGGCCGACGCGATCGCGGCCCGGATCGCGGACGCCGACGCCAAACTCGTCATCACCTCCGACGGCGGCTACCGGCGCGGCAAGCCGTCCGCGCTCAAGCCGGCCGTCGACGACGCGGTGAGCCGCTCGGCGGGCGTCGAGAAGGTGCTCGTCGTGCGCCGCACCGGGCAGGAGGTCGACTGGACCGAGGGCCGGGACGTCTGGTGGCACGAGATCACCGGCAAGCAGTCCACGGAGCACACGCCCGAGGCCTTCGACGCCGAGCACCCGCTGTTCATCCTCTACACCTCCGGGACGACGGGTAAGCCCAAGGGCATCCTGCACACCTCCGGCGGTTACCTCACGCAGGCGTCTTACACCCACCACGCGGTCTTCGACCTCAAGCCCGAGACGGACGTGTACTGGTGCACGGCCGACATCGGCTGGGTCACCGGGCACTCGTACATCACGTACGGGCCGCTCTCGAACGGCGCGACGCAGGTCATGTACGAGGGCACGCCGGACACCCCGCACCAGGGCCGCTTCTGGGAGATCGTCCAGAAGTACGGCGTGACGATCCTCTACACGGCGCCGACGGCGATCCGGACGTTCATGAAGTGGGGCGACGACATCCCCGCGAAGTTCGACCTGTCCTCGCTCCGCGTCCTCGGCTCCGTCGGCGAGCCGATCAACCCCGAGGCGTGGGTCTGGTACCGCAAGCACATCGGCGGCGACCGCACCCCCATCGTGGACACCTGGTGGCAGACCGAGACCGGCGCGATGATGATCTCGCCGCTGCCGGGCGTCACCGAGACCAAGCCGGGTTCGGCACAGCGGCCGCTGCCCGGCATCTCCGCGACCGTCGTCGACGACGAGGCGAACGAGGTGCCGAACGGCGGGGGCGGTTACCTCGTCCTCACCGAGCCGTGGCCGTCGATGCTGCGCACCATCTGGGGCGACGACCAGCGGTTCCTCGACACGTACTGGTCGCGCTTCGAGGGCAGGTACTTCGCCGGGGACGGCGCGAAGAAGGACGAGGACGGCGACATCTGGCTGCTCGGCCGGGTCGACGACGTGATGCTCGTGTCCGGGCACAACATCTCGACCACCGAGGTCGAGTCGGCGCTCGTTTCGCACCCGTCCGTCGCCGAGGCGGCCGTGGTCGGCGCCGCGGACGAGACGACCGGCCAGGCCATCGTCGCCTTCGTGATCCTGCGCGGGACGGCGTCCGCCGAGGACGAGGGACTCGTCGCCGCTCTGCGCAGCCACGTGGGCACCGCGCTGGGCCCGATCGCCAAGCCCAAGCGGATCCTGCCGGTCGCGGAGCTGCCGAAGACCCGTTCCGGCAAGATCATGCGGCGGCTGCTGCGCGACGTCGCGGAGAACCGCGAGCTCGGTGACGTCACCACGCTCACGGACTCCACGGTGATGGACCTGATCCAGGCGAAGCTGCCGGCGGCGCCGAGCGAGGACTGAGGCCGCGGCCGAGAGGCCGAGCAGCCACCCGAAGGGCACCCGGCAACGCGCCGGGTGCCCTCTTTGTAGCTAATGTGACGATCACCGGATCCGTCCCACAGCACCTTGGGTAGGCTGAAGAGCACGTCAACAACCGCATACGTGGACCCGAGGTGCGCCGGGAAGTCTGGTCGGCAAGTGCTCAGCCCTGCCCACCGACCGGAGGCCTCCCCCGTGACCGCGCCCAGCACCGCCACCCGCAAGTTCCTCGGCCGGCTCTCCCTGCCCGAACGGAACTTCGTCGCGAACGCGCTGCGCACCGAGACGGTCGGCGGCGTCCTCCTCCTGATCGCCGCGATCGCGGCACTGATCTGGGCGAACGTGCCCGCGCTGCACGACAGCTACGAGAGCGTCCGCGACTTCCATCTCGGTCCCGCCGCGCTCGGCCTGGATCTCTCCGTCGAACACTGGGCGGCCGACGGCCTGCTCGCCGTCTTCTTCTTCGTCGCCGGCATCGAACTCAAGCGCGAGCTGGTCGCGGGCGATCTGAAGGACCCGAAGGCCGCACTGCTGCCGGTCGTTGCCGCGGTCTGCGGCATGGCCGTCCCGGCTCTCGTCTACACCCTGGTCGTCGTCACCGGCGGAGGCTCCCTGCAGGGCTGGGCCGTGCCGACCGCGACCGACATCGCCTTCGCGCTCGCCGTCCTCGCCGTCATCGGCACGTCCCTGCCGTCCGCTCTCCGCGCCTTCCTGCTGACGCTCGCCGTCGTCGACGACCTCTTCGCCATCCTGATCATCGCGGTCTTCTTCACCGACCAGCTGAACTTCCCGGCGCTCGGCGGCGCCGTCGCCGGCCTCGCCCTCTTCTGGCTGCTGCTGCGCAAGGAGGTGCACGGCTGGTACGTGTACGTGCCGCTCGCCCTCGTCATCTGGGGGCTGATGTACAACAGCGGCATCCACGCCACCATCGCCGGCGTCGCGATGGGCCTGATGCTGCGCTGCCACCGCCGCGAGGACGCGGGCCCCCACGGGCAGCCGGAGGAGCAGTCCCCCGGCGAGCGCATCGAGCACCTCGTCCGCCCCGTGTCGGCGGGACTCGCCGTCCCGCTCTTCGCCCTGTTCAGCGCCGGCGTCGCGATCTCGGGCGGAGCACTGGGCGACGTCTTCACCCGGCCGGAGACGCTCGGCGTCGTCCTCGGCCTCGTCGTCGGCAAGGCGATCGGCATCTTCGGCGGCACCTGGCTGACGGCCCGCTTCACCCGGGCCTCCCTGAGCGAGGACCTGGCCTGGCCGGACGTTTTCGCCGTCGCCACCCTCGCCGGCATCGGCTTCACCGTCTCGCTGCTCATCGACGAACTCGCCTTCACCGACGACCCGGTGCTCGCCGACGAAGGCAAGGCGGCGGTCCTGGTCGGCTCGCTCATCGCGGCCGTGCTCGCCACGACGCTGCTGAAGATACGGAACGCCAAGTACCGCGCCCTGTGCGAGGCGGAGGACCGCGACGAGGACCTCGACGGCATCCCGGACATCTACGAACTCGACAACCCGGAGTACCACTTGCGCATGGCCGCCATCCACGAAGGGAAGGCGGCCGAGCACCGCAGGCTGGCCGCGGAGAAGGAGGCCGAGCGACGCGCGCTTGCCGAAGTGACGGGCGGGGCAGGCGAGGAGAACGCCGGTCCGGCATGATCTGACAGGACCGCACGATTACATGCAGAAGAGGGAGATCGCGATGAGCGCACCCGACGGCAGCCCGGTCGGCGCCGAACGCAGCATCGGCCAGCTGTTCGCCTCGGCGACGACCGAGATGTCCGCGCTGGTGCACGACGAGATCGCGCTGGCGAAGGCGCAGCTCAGGCAGGACGTCAAGCGCGGTGCGGTCAGCGGCGGAGCGTTCTCCGCGGCAGGCGCGGTGCTGATCTTCTCCCTGCCGATGCTGAGCTTCGCCCTGGCGTACGGCATCCGGACCTGGAGCGACTGGAACCTGGCCGTCTGCTTCCTGCTGTCCTTCGCAGCGAACGTGCTGGTCGCCGGGGTGCTCGCGCTGATCGGCACGGTCTTCGCGAAGAAGGCCAAGAAGAGCCAGGGCCCGCAGAAGGTCGCCGCCTCGATGAAGGAGTCGGCGGGCGTCCTGCAGAACGCCAAGCCGCACCCCCGCGAGGTGGCCGCGCAGCACCGTGTCCCGGAGGCCATCGAGGCTGTGGCACGCTCATCCTCATGACGGACCCCGCCACACCTTCGGCTCAGCCCGCCTCCTCGGTCGTACGCCTCGACGTGCCCGGCGGGAAGGAGCTCGTCCACCGGGACGTCGCGGCCAACGGCGCGCGCTTCCACATCGCGGAGCTGGGCGACGGGCCGCTGGTCCTGCTGCTGCACGGCTTCCCGCAGTTCTGGTGGGCCTGGCGCCATCAGATGGTGGCCCTCGCCGACGCGGGGTTCCGGGCGGTCGCCATGGACCTGCGGGGCGTCGGCGGCAGCGACCGCACCCCGCGGGGCTACGACCCGGCGAACCTCGCGCTCGACATCACCGGCGTCGTCCGTTCCCTGGGCGAGCCCGACGCCGCGCTGGTCGGTCACGACCTGGGCGGATACCTGGCGTGGACGGCGGCCGTGATGCGGCCGAAGCTCGTACGCAGGCTCGCGGTGTCCTCGATGCCCCACCCCCGGCGCTGGCGCTCGGCGATGCTCTCGGACGTCAAGCAGACGACCGCGGGTTCCTACATCTGGGGGTTTCAGCGGCCGTGGGTCCCCGAGCGCCAACTCGTCGCCGACGACGCCGCTCTGGTGGGCCGTCTGATCCGGGACTGGTCGGGACCGCGCCTTCCGGACGACGCCGCCGTGGAGACGTACCGGCGCGCCATGTGCATCCCGTCGACGGCGCACTGCGCGATCGAGCCGTACCGCTGGATGGTGCGCTCGATGGCCCGCCCCGACGGCATCCAGTTCAACCGGCGCATGAAGCGGCCGCTGCGGGTGCCGACGCTCCATCTGCACGGCTCGCTCGACCCGGTGATGCGCACGCGCAGTGCCGCGGGATCCGGGCAGTACGTCGAAGCCCCGTACCGCTGGCGGCTGTTCGACGGACTGGGGCACTTCCCGCACGAGGAGGACCCGGTGGCGTTCTCCACCGAGCTCATCAACTGGCTGAAGGATCCCGAACCCGACCGGTGACGCCTTTTCAGGGTCCGTTCGGTGACCGTTTGGACACGTTCGGCACCCACGGGTGAACGCTTGTCCTTCGAACAGCCAAATGCCTCGCGCATAGGCCAATTGGGGGTCCGGCGAGCGATTACCGACCATGAGGCCCGGGCAGACGTCGGGGTATGGGCTGGACGCACGACTACAGTGACGCAGCACGCACCCGTCGCTCGGCCATGAGCCTGAGCTCTCACCAGAGGGGTGCTCCGCAGCTGCCGGGCACGGACCTCAGGTTGGGGATCCCGCACATCCTGCGCCGCCGGGCCCGCTGGGTCTCGGCACGACTGCGCCACCCCCGCGGCTGACCGGCCGACCGGGCCTCACGACTCTCCGGCCCGGCCGACGGGGCGGCACCCGCCGACCCGCACGGCCGTCCCGCGCCGCGGCTGCTCGTGTCAGAGCGCGCAGCTGTCGCTGTCGACCTGCTGGTTGGCCGTACGCCCCTTGGTGACGTCCTCCCGGACCTCGTCCGCGGTGAGCGCGTAGCCGGTGTCGTCGTCGTCGAGGGACTTGGCGAACACCACGCCGTACACCTTGCCTTCGGGTGTCAGCAGCGGACCGCCGGAGTTGCCCTGCCGCACGATGGCGTACAGCGAGTAGACGTCGCGCCGGACCGTGCCGCGGTGGTAGATGTCCGGACCGTTGGCGGTGAGCCGGCCGCGCACCCGCGCGGGCTGCACGTTGTACGACCCGTTCTGCGGGAAGCCCGCGACGATCGCGCCGTCGTCCCTGGTCGCGTCCTTCGACGTGAACTGCAGGGCGGGCGCGCGCAGGTTCGGCACGTCCAGTACGGCGATGTCGCGCTCCCAGTCGTACAGGACGACCGTGGCGTCGTACTTGCGGCCCTCGCCGCCTATCTGGACGGTGGGCTCGTCGACCCCGCCGACCACGTGCGCGTTGGTCATCACGCGGCGCTGGCCGAAGACGAACCCGGTGCCTTCGAGGACCTTGCCGCAACTCTGCGCGGTGCCCATCACCTTGACGATGGACTTCTTCGCGCGGGCCGCCACCGGGCTCTTGGCGAGGGCCGGGTCGGGCGGCTGGACCTCGGTGATGGGCTCGTTCGCGAACGGGCTGAAGACCTGCGGGAAGCCGTTCTGCGCGAGGACCGAGGAGAAGTCGGCGAACCACGTGTCGGCCTGGGCGGGCAGCGCCCGCGAGACGCCGAGCAGCACCTTGGAGCTGCGCACTTCCTTGCCGAGCGTCGGCAGCGTCGTCCCGGCGAGGGCCGAGCCGATCAGCCAGGCCACGAGCAGCATCGCCACCACGTTGACGAGGGCGCCGCCCGTCGCGTCCAGGGCGCGGGCGGGGGACCAGGTGATGTACCGGCGCAGCTTGTTGCCGAGGTGGGTGGTGAGGGCCTGGCCGACGGAGGCACAGACGATGACGACGATGACCGCGACGACGGCGGCGGTCGTACTGACCTCGGAGTCCTCGGTCATGGCGCCCCAGATGACCGGGAGCAGGTAGACCGCGACGAGACCGCCGCCCAGGAAGCCGATCACCGACAGAATGCCGACGACGAAGCCCTGGCGGTAGCCCACGATCGCGAACCACACGGCGGCGACCAGCAACAGGATGTCCAGCACATTCACGGAGGCCACCCTGTCATGCGCGCCAGTCGAGAGGGACCTGCTTGTCGCGGTCCCAGGGCAGCTCCCAGCCCGCGAAGTGCAGGATCCTGTCGATGATGCCGGCGGTGAAGCCCCACACGAGGGCCGATTCGACCAGAAATGCCGGACCTCGGTGGCCGCTGGGGTGGACCGTCGTCGCCCGGTTGGCCGGGTCCGTGAGATCCGCCACGGGGACGGTGAAGACGCGGGCCGTCTCCGCCGGATCGACCGCGTCGACCGGGGTCGGACGGCGCCACCAGCCGAGCACCGGGGTCACCACGAAGCTGCTCACCGGAATGTAGAGCCGGGGCAGAACGCCGAAGAGCTGGACGCCGCTCGGGTCGAGACCGGTCTCCTCCTCGGCCTCACGGAGAGCGGCCCGCAGCGGCCCGTCGCCCTCGGGGTCGCCGTCCTCCGGGTCGAGGGCGCCGCCGGGGAAGGAGGGCTGGCCCGCGTGCGAGCGCAGCGAGCTCGCCCGCTCCATGAGCAGCAGCTCGGGGCCGCGCTCCCCCTCGCCGAACAGGATCAGGACGGCGGACTGGCGGCCCGCACCGTCGGCGGGCGGCAGGAAGCGGCTCAGCTGGCGCGGCTGCACCGTCTCCGCGGCGCGCGCCACGGGCCGCAGCCAGTCGGGCAGCCCGTCCGTGCTCAACGCGACCGCACCGGCGGAGACGCCGAGGCTCTGCTGCGCGCCATGGCCCTGGTGCGTGCCGTGGCCGTGGTGCGTGTGGCTCGCGTGCGTCATCGCCACCCCCGTTCTGCCGGTCTCAACGCGTGCGGGGCCGCGGATCGTTCCGCGCCGCACGTCATCCGTTGCCCAGCGGAGGTGCCGCGATGCCACCGGCGTCCAGGTAGGCCTGCGGGGGCTTGAGGCGCTGGCCCGGGAAGCCGCCCTTCTCGTACTTCAGGAGCTTCCCCGCCTTCTCGGGGTCCGTCTCGCCCTCCCCGTACGCCGGGCAGAGCGGGGCGATGGGGCAGGCGCCGCAGGCGGGTTTGCGGGCGTGGCAGATGCGGCGGCCGTGGAAGATCACGTGGTGCGAGAGCATCGTCCACTCGCTCTTCGGGAAGAGGGCGCCGACGGCCGCCTCGACCTTGTCCGGATCGGTCTCCTCCGTCCACTGCCAGCGGCGCACGAGCCGGCCGAAGTGGGTGTCCACGGTGATCCCGGGCCGCCCGAAGGCGTTGCCCAGCACCACGAAGGCGGTCTTGCGGCCCACTCCGGGCAGCTTGACCAGGTCTTCGAGGCGGTCGGGGACCTCGCCCCCGAAGTCGTCCCGCAGGGCCTTGGACAGCCCTATCACCGACCTGGTCTTGGCCCGGAAGAACCCGGTGGGGCGCAGGATCTCCTCGACCTCCTCCGGGTTGGCGGCGGCCAGGTCCTCGGGGGTGGGGTACTTGGCGAACAGCGCCGGGGTCGTCTGATTGACCCGCAGGTCGGTCGTCTGCGCGGACAGCACGGTGGCGATCACGAGCTGGAACGCGTTCTCGAAGTCCAGCTCCGGGTGCGCGTACGGATACACCTCGGCCAGCTCGCGGTTGATGCGGCGGGCCCGGCGGACGACGGCGGGGTCCGGCTTGGGCGGCTGCTGCGCGGAGTTCCTCGCCGCGGTCTTCGCGGCCTTCTTCGCCGGTGCCGCCTTCTTGGCGGGTGCGGCCTTCTTCACGGGCGCGGCCTGCTTCGCCGGTGTCGCCGTCCTGGTCGCCTTCTTGGCGGCGGCCTTCTTCGCGGGAGCCGCCTTCCCGGCAAGTGCCTTCTTCTTCGCGGGTGCGGGCGTCTTCTCGGCGGGCGCCGGCTTCTTCACGGTGGCCTTCGTCTTCTCGGCGGGCTTCGTCTTCTCGGCGGGTTCCTCGGGGGCGGCCTTCACCGGCGCCGAAGCTGCCGCTTTTGTCGGTTTGCTGGTTCCGTCCGTGGCCTGTTCGCCCACAGCGGAATCTCGACGTACAACCACCCGCCCAGCCCCCTTGGCCTGTGCTCTCACCGGCGATTTGGACACCCGGCCAGCCTAAAGCCCGGCACCGACATCCGCCCCGGACCCTGAAGATCGGCCCCCAATTGGCCCCCTGCCGCACTCCCCAGGGCGCCTGTGCGGCAGACTTGTGACTGATCACACTGTTTGGACCGCCCGGCAAAATGGGGAACACGGTCCCCTGGCACACGGGGGAGCAAGATCCCCTGAGCAGGTCGACAAGGAGAGAACTCGTGGACGACGTTCTGCGGCGCGCCCCGCTCTTCGCGGCGCTCGATGACGAGCAGGCCGCGGAGCTCCGCGCCTCCATGAGTGAGGTGACCCTCGCGCGCGGTGACGCTCTCTTCCACGAGGGCGACCCCGGGGACCGCCTGTACGTGGTGACCGAGGGCAAGGTGAAGCTCCACCGCACCTCCCCCGACGGCCGGGAGAACATGCTGGCCGTCCTGGGCCCCGGCGAGCTGATCGGCGAGCTGTCGCTGTTCGACCCGGGTCCGCGTACGGCCACGGCCAGCGCGCTCACCGAGGTCAAGCTGCTGGGCCTCGGCCACGGCGACCTCCAGCCCTGGCTGAACGCGCGTCCCGAGGTGGCCGCCGCCCTGCTGCGCGCCGTCGCCCGGCGCCTGCGCAAGACCAACGACCAGATGTCCGACCTGGTCTTCTCGGACGTGCCGGGCCGGGTCGCCCGCGCGCTCCTGGACCTCTCCCGCCGCTTCGGCGTGCAGTCGGAGGAGGGCATCCACGTCGTGCACGACCTGACGCAGGAGGAGCTGGCGCAGCTGGTCGGCGCCTCGCGCGAGACGGTCAACAAGGCCCTCGCCGACTTCGCCGGCCGCGGCTGGCTCCGCCTGGAGGCCCGTGCCGTGATCCTGCTGGACGTGGAGCGGCTCGCCAAGCGTTCGCGCTGACGCGTCCCTCGCCGTACGACGACGGGGCCCCGCCTTCCCAGGAGGCGGGGCCCCGTCGTCGTGAGGCGGAGGCGGGTGCGACCGGGGACGAGCCGTCGTGAGGGCAGAGGGGTCGGGCGCAGTGGTGGAGACGGCCGGAAACGGGCGGCGCAGAGGACTGGACGCCCAGGGGCACATGGAGCGCGAAGGATCCCTGGAGCGGATCCCGCCGGCGTTCCGGCCCCTCGTCGCCGCGGCGCGGGACCGGGTGACCGACGTCTTCGGGGCCCGCCTGCACAGCGCCTACCTCTACGGTTCGATTCCCCGCGGCACCGCGCGCGTGGGCCGCAGCGACCTGGACCTGCTGCTGGCCTTGCGCGAGGAGCCAACGGAGGACGACCGCGCGGACGCCCGGGCGCTGGACGAGGCCCTCGACGCGCGGTTCCCGCAGGTCGACGGCTCGGGGACGCTGCTCGTCGGCCGGGAGACCGTGCTGAGCGACCTGGAGAGGTACGACCTCGGCTGGTTCGTCGCCTGCCTCTGTACGCCCCTCCTGGGCGACGATCTGGCCCGGCATCTGCCCCGCTACCGTCCGGACTCGCGGCTGGCCCGCGAGACGAACGGCGACCTCGCGCTGGTGCTGCCGCGCTGGCGCGATCGGATCGGGGACGCGGCGGACACCGACGAGGCACGGCGGCCGCTGGTGCGCTTCATGTCACGCCGTCTCGTCCGCACCGCGTTCACGCTCGTCATGCCCCGCTGGAACGGCTGGACGAGCGACCTGCACGAGATGGCCGAAGCCTTCGGGCGGTACTACCCGCAGCGCGCCGCCGACCTCCGTACGGCGGCCGTCCTCGGATACTCCCCGACCGGTGACCCCGGGGTGCTGCGCTCGTACGTGGACGACCTCGGCCCGTGGCTCGCCGGGGAGTACGCGCGCGTGCACGGCGTCAAGGCTCCGCGGCCTGCCCCGAACGGCGGATCCGGGGCCACGCCCTAGATGAGGCCGTGCTCCTGGAGGTACTCCATCTGGGCCCGTACGGACAGCTCCGCCGCGGGCCACAGCGAGCGGTCCACGTCCGCGTACACGTGGGCCACCACCTCCTCCGGGGACCGGTAACCGTCCTCGACCGCCGTCTCGACCTGGGCGAGGCGGTGCGCGCGATGGGCGAGGTAGTACTCGACGACGCCCTGGGCGTCCTCCAGAACGGGTCCGTGGCCCGGCAGGACGATGTGGACGCCGTCGTCGACCGTCAGGGACCTCAGCCGCCGCAGCGAGTCGAGATAATCCCCCAGGCGGCCGTCGGGATGGGCCACCACGGTCGTCCCGCGCCCGAGGACGGTGTCCCCGGTCAGCACGGCCCGGTCGGCCGGGAGATGGAAGCACAGCGAGTCGCCGGTGTGCCCGGGCGTCGGCACGACCCGCAGCTCCAGACCTCCGACGGTGACGACGTCCCCGGGGGCGAGTCCCTCGTCGCCGAGCCGCAGCGCCGGGTCCAGGGCCCGCACCTTCGTGCCCGTCAGCTCCGCGAACCGTCCGGCGCCCTCCGCATGGTCCGGATGCCCGTGGGTGAGCAGGGTCAGCGCGACCCGTTTCCCCGCCCTCTCCGCCGTGTCGAGGACGCTCCGCAGATGGGCGTCGTCCAGCGGTCCCGGGTCGACGACGACCGCGAGCTCGGAGTCCGGCTCGGACAGGAGCCAGGTGTTGGTGCCGTCCAGGGTCATCGCGGACGCGTTGGGGGCCAGGACGTTGACGGCCCGCTCGGTGGCCGGGCCGGACACGACCCCGCCCCGCGGCCGGCCCGGAAGGGCTGCTGCGTCCGTCATGCGGGGGCTCCACCGGTCGGGATGTGTTTGGTGAACTCGTCGTGCCCCGGCCAGGAGAGGACCACTTCGTCGTTCTCCAGGCGGGCCTGCGCCAGGACGGGCGTCAGGTCGCGGGCCGGCGCGGCGGCGAGGGCCTCGGCGGCCGTGGCGTACGGCAGCAGCTGGCGGAGCGTCGCGATCGTGGGCGGCATCATCAGGAGCTCGCCCTTGTCGTAGCCCTCCGCCGCGTCCGCGGGCCTGATCCACACCGTGCGGTCGGCCTCCGTGGAGGCGTTGCGCGTGCGCTGCCCCTCCGGGAGCGCGGCGACGAAGAACCAGGTGTCGTAGCGGCGTGGTTCGAACTCGGGGGTGATCCAGCGGGTCCAGGCGCCGAGCAGGTCGGACCTCAGCACGAGCCCCCGGCGGTCCAGGAACTCGGCGAAGGAGAGGTCCCGGGCGACCAGCGCCGCACGGTCCGCCTCCCAGTCCTCCCCTGTCGTGTCGCCCACCACGGTGTCCGCGGTGGGCCCGGCGAGCAGGACGCCGGCCTCCTCGTACGTCTCCCGCACCGCCGCGCACACGACGGCCTGGGCGGTGCTCTCGTCGACCCCGAGACGGTCCGCCCACCACGCGCGCGTGGGGCCCGCCCAGCGGACGTGGTGCTCGTCGTCCCGGGGGTCCACCCCGCCGCCCGGATACGCGTACGCGCCTCCGGCGAAGGCCATGGACGCGCGTCGGCGCAGCATGTGCACCACGGGGGCGGCGTCGGTGTCCTTGAGCAGCATGACGGTGGCCGCCCGTCTCGGCGCGACCGGTGTGAGCGTGCCGTCCGCGAGCGCACGGATCCGCTCGGGCCACTCCGGGGGGTACCACTGCCCATTCGCCATGGCCGGAGGCTATCTCGTGGTGCGCTGATGTTCGAGAGGCGGCTGTCCGTGCCCGGGAGGGGCAAGGACGGAACAGCGTCCCCGGGGCGGTCCCGGTCGGCCACCCGCCCCGAGCGGGCTGTTCCGGACGGGGACCGGCCTCGGGGGCCGGGTCTCGGACAGATCGCGCATCGCCCGGGGGGCGTGTGCCGGACGGCTCGCCCGCCGCTCCGGGGACACGTCGCGGCGGCATCGCCCGCACCTCGGGGACGCGTCCCGGACGGAACTCCGGGGGACGCCTCGGGGGCGTGTCCAGGGCGGAACTCCGGGGGATCCCTCGGGGCGTGTTCCCCGGGCGCGACTCCGGGGGACGCCTCGGGGCGTGTTCAGGGTGGCTCGAAGGTGGCTCGAATGTTCCCCGAGGGCTGGTCTCGGACAGGTCGACCGCCCTCCCGGGGGTGCGTCTGGAACCGGACGCGTTCCCCCGGGTGGCCGCCTACGCCCCGGTCAGCTCCACCTGGATCTCGACCTCGACCGGCGCGTCCAGCGGCAGGACCGCCACGCCGACGGCGCTGCGGGCGTGCACGCCCTTGTCGCCGAGGACCTCGCCGAGCAGTTCGCTCGCGCCGTTCAGGACACCGGGCTGGCCGGTGAAGTCCGAGGCGGAGGCCACGAAGCCGACGACCTTCACGACACGCGCGATGCGGTCCAGGTCGCCCGCCACCGACTTGACCGCGGCGAGCGCGTTCAGGGCACACGTGCGGGCCAGGTCCTTGGCCTCCTCGGCCGTGACCTCCGCCCCCACCTTGCCGGTCACCGGGAGCTTGCCGTCCACCATCGGCAGCTGGCCGGCCGTGTAGACGTACACGCCCGACTGCACGGCCGGCTGGTACGCGGCCAGCGGCGGCACGACCGCCGGCAGGGTCAGGCCGAGGTCCCGGAGCCTGGACTCGACGACGCTCATGCCTGCCTCTCCCGCTTCAGATAGGCCACCAGCTGCTCGGGGTTGTTCGGCCCGGGCACGACCTGGACGAGCTCCCAGCCGTCCTCGCCCCAGGTGTCCAGAATCTGCTTCGTGGCATGGACGAGCAGCGGCACGGTTGCGTATTCCCACTTGGTCATGTGGCCGACTGTATCCGCTGTTATCCACAGCCTCCCGCGTAGCCCGGGCCTGGACTGGTTAGGCTCGAAGACGTGAGCAGGCTCCAGGTCGTCAGCGGCAAGGGCGGTACCGGCAAGACCACGGTAGCCGCCGCCCTCGCGCTCGCCCTCGCGACCGAGGGCAAGCGCGCCCTCCTCGTCGAGGTCGAGGGCAGACAGGGCATCGCGCAGCTCTTCGAAACCGAAGCGCTGCCCTATGAGGAGCGGAAGATCGCCGTCGCTCCCGGTGGTGGGGAGGTGTTCGCACTGGCCATCGACGCCGAGCTGGCCCTTCTGGACTACCTCCAGATGTTCTACAAACTCGGCGGCGCGGGACGCGCCCTCAAGAAGCTCGGCGCCATCGACTTCGCGACCACGGTCGCGCCCGGAGTGCGGGACGTCCTCCTCACGGGCAAGGCCTGCGAGGCCGTCCGGCGCAAGGACAAGAGCGGCCGGTTCGCCTACGACTACGTGGTGATGGACGCCCCGCCGACCGGACGCATCACCCGCTTCCTGAACGTGAACGACGAAGTGGCGGGCCTCGCCAAGATCGGCCCGATACACAATCAGGCGCAGGCCGTCATGCGCGTCCTGAAGTCCGCCGAGACGGCCGTCCACCTGGTGACGCTGCTGGAGGAGATGCCCGTCCAGGAGACCGTGGACGGCATCGCGGAACTGCGCGCGGCCGGGCTGCCGGTGGGGCGGCTCATCGTGAACATGGTGCGGCCCTCCGTCCTGGACGGAGCCGATCTGGCGTTCGCCGAGGTGACTCCCCGGAGCGCCATCGCGAAGTCCCTCTCCGCGGCCGGGCTCGGCGGCGCCCGTCGCGGCGGGCTCGCCGAGCGACTCGTGGACCCGCTCCTGCAGCAGGCCGCGGAGTACGCCGAGCGCCACACCCTGGAGCACGAACAGCGGGCGGTGCTGCGGGAGTCGGGCCTTCGCCTGCACGAACTCCCGCTGCTCGCCGAGGGCCTGGACCTGGCGGGCCTGTACGAACTGGCCAAGGAACTGCGTCAGCAAGGGATCTCATGAGTTCGGACCCGGCACGCGCCCAGGGCCACGGCCCCGCACACGATCCGGCCCGCGCGATCGACTCCGCGCGCCCGCTGGACGTCGATCCGCTGCTCGACGACCCCGGGACCCGCATCGTGGTGTGCTGCGGCTCGGGCGGCGTCGGCAAGACGACCACGGCCGCCGCGCTGGGGCTCCGCGCCGCCGAGCGGGGCCGCAAGGTGGTCGTGCTGACCATCGACCCGGCGCGCCGGCTCGCCCAGTCGATGGGTATCGACTCCCTCGACAACACCCCGCGCCGGGTGAAGGGCGTCGAGGGCGACGGCGAGCTGCACGCGATGATGCTCGACATGAAGCGCACCTTCGACGAGATCGTCGAGGCGCACGCGGACCGTGAGCGGTCGGCCGCGATCCTGAACAACCCCTTCTATCAATCGCTTTCGGCGGGCTTCGCGGGCACGCAGGAGTACATGGCGATGGAGAAGCTCGGGCAGCTGCGCTCCCGCGACGAGTGGGACCTCATCGTCGTCGACACCCCGCCCTCGCGCTCGGCGCTGGACTTCCTGGACGCGCCCAAGCGGCTGGGCTCGTTCCTGGACGGCAAGCTGATCCGGGTCCTGATGGCGCCGGCGAAGGTCGGCGGACGGGCGGGGATGAAGTTCCTGAACGTCGGGATGTCCATGATGACCGGCACCCTCGGCAAGCTGCTGGGCGGTCAGCTGCTCAAGGACATCCAGACGTTCGTGGCCGCCATGGACACGATGTTCGGGGGCTTTCGCACGCGCGCCGACGCCACGTTCAAGCTGCTGCAGGCGCCGGGGACGGCGTTCCTCGTGGTGGCGGCCCCCGAGCGGGACGCGTTGCGCGAGGCCGCGTACTTCGTGGAGCGGCTGGCCGCCGAGAACATGCCGCTGGCGGGCCTGGTCCTCAACCGGGTGCACGGCAGCGGCGCGGCCCAGCTGTCCGCCGAGCGGGCGCTCGCCGCCGCGGAGAATCTGGACCTCGCCGCGGCGGAGAACCGCGAGGCCGGGACCGGGGACGCGACCGCGGACGGCGGCGGTTCGGGGGCCGCGGAGAGCGATGGCTCGGAGGCCGGAGAAAATCTTGCGGACGCCCGCATTGTGGATCAGGGGGACGGGAAAGCTGGACTTCGTAACTCTCCCGACACGTACGGCAGTTCAGAATCCTCCGCCGATCCGACCCCCGCTTCCGCCGAAGGCTCCCCCGCCACGGACGGAGCCGTCGAACAGCTCACCGCAGGTCTGCTGAGGCTGCACGCCGAACGCATGCGGCTGCTCGCCCGGGAGCAGCGCACACGCAACCGCTTCACCGCGCGCCACCCCGAGGTGGCGGTGGCCGAAGTGGGCGCGCTGCCGGGCGACGTGCACGACCTCGCGGGGCTGCGCGACATCGGCGACCGACTCGCGGCCCACCGGCAGGAGCTGCCCGAAACCGACGTCTGAGCGCCCGAGGACCCGACCGACCCGCCGCCTGACCAGAGCCACGACCACCCGGCCCCCGACGGGAGCCACAAGCGCCCCGGATACCTGTCCACGCCGGGCGCCCCGGAGACGCGCCCCACGCCGAACCGGCGTCGGGCCCCGGTCTCAGTCGGCGCCGGCGCGCGGCCCCGATCCCAGTCGGCGCTGCGCCCGATGCCCCGGGCGCGGTCGGCTCCTCATCCGGCTCACCGGGACGAGGCGAACCGGCTTCGCCGGGACCGGGCCGCGGGCACGGCAGGCCACGGGCTCGACAGGCGCTGCACGTACGGCGCCTGTGCCCGAAGGCCCGTCAGACCCGCCGCCGCTGTCCCGAGGGCGCGGCATCCAGGTCCGAGGGACACCCCTCAGACCACCGCCGCGTAGTTCTCGTACACCTCTTCCTCATCGAGGGGCAGCAGGCCGGCACCACGCTCGTACTCCGTACGCGCGGTCTCCAGCAGCCGGCGCCACGACGTCACGGTCGGTCGCCTGCGCAGCAGTGCGCGGCGCTCGCGCTCCGTCATGCCACCCCACACGCCGAACTCGACGCGGTTGTCCAGCGCATCGGCGAGGCACTCCGTGCGCACCGGACATCCGGTGCACACCGCCTTCGCCCGGTTCTGCGCTGCTCCTTGAACGAACAGTTCATCCGGATCGGTAGTGCGGCAGGCCGCCTGCGCACTCCAGTCGGTTACCCAGCCCATACCGGCGCCGTCCTCTCCCGAATCGAGGCTCCCCCACGGCGGCAGCGGCATATTCACCGCCGCCAGTTGAGGACGTTACGGAAGGTGGGCACAGCGCAACACCCCCTTCGGGCCCAATCTTGAATGGTCCGAACGGACTATGCGTAAGCGGCAGATCACCCGGGGGAGTGAGCGGTGGACATACGTGAGCTTCCCGGCGAACCGGGACAGTTCAGTTGAGTCACAACGGACGCCTGCTGACACACAAGGCGGATTCGGACACGCCCCCAACAAAAAATCGGGAGACCTCCGGAACGATTCGGGGTCGCCGGACGTACTTGATACGTGGCCCTACTGCTGTGACAGTTGGGAGCAGCTTAGGCCAAGGCATATACGCGTGTCCGGCGAATGAGAACGTAGGCTGCCCTCATGCCAAAGAAGCGCTCGGGCGGTGGTCTGTCCCCATCGCAGCAGGCCGCCAAGTTCCTCGGTGTCAGTGTGCTCGCCGGAGCGGTGCTGGCCGGCATCGCGCTGCCCGCAGCCGGCGCGCTGGGTCTCGCGGCCAAGGGTTCCGTCGAGGGCTTCGACGAGATCCCCGCAAATCTCAAGCGCCCTCCGCTGAGCCAGCGCACCACCATCCTGGACAACCAGGGCGGCCAGATCGCGTCGGTCTACTCGCGCGACCGCACGGTGGTGGACCTCAAGGACATCTCGCCGTACATGCAGAAGGCGATCGTCGCCATCGAGGACTCGCGCTTCTACGAGCACGGCGCCGTGGACCTCAAGGGCATCCTGCGCGCGCTGAACCAGAACGCGCAGAGCGGCGGGGTCGCCCAGGGCGCGTCCACGCTGACGCAGCAGTACGTGAAGAACGTCTTCGTGGAGGAGGCCGGCGACGACCCGACCAAGGTCGCCGAGGCCACCCAGCAGACGCTCGGCCGCAAGATCCGCGAGCTGAAGTACGCGATCCAGATCGAGGAGAAGCTCGGCAAGAAGCGCATCCTCGAGAACTACCTGAACATCACCTTCTTCGGAGAGCAGGCCTACGGCGTCGAGGCCGCGGCCCAGCGCTACTTCTCCAAGTCCGCCAAGAAGCTGAACATCCAGGAGTCCGCGCTGCTCGCGGGCATCGTCCAGTCGCCCAGCCGGTACGACCCGGTCAACGACGAGGCGGAGGCCACCAAGCGGCGCAACACCGTGCTCCAGCGCATGGCCGAGGTGCACGACATCACCCGGCAGGAGGCCGAGAAGGCGAAGAAGAAGCCGCTCGGTCTCCACGTGAGCAAGCCGAAGAACGGCTGCATCACGGCCGTCAAGGGCGCCGGCTTCTTCTGCGACTACGTGCGCGAGGTCTTCCTGACCGACCCGGTCTTCGGCGAGACCAAGGAGGCCCGCGCCAAGGTCTGGAACCAGGGCGGCCTGACGATCCGTACGACACTCGACCCGCAGGCGCAGCGGTCCGCCCAGGCGTCGATCAAGGAGCACGTGAACAAGAGCGACGACGTGGCCACCGCCGCCACCGTCGTCGAGCCCGGCACCGGCAAGATCCTCGCGATGGGCCAGTCGCGTCCGTACGGCTTCGGCAAGCACGAGACGCAGATCAACCTCTCCGTCGACAAGGACATGGGCGGCGGAGCGGGCTACCAGCCCGGTTCCACGTTCAAGCCGATCGTGGCCGCGGCCGCGGTGGAGGGCGGCAAGCCGGCGACACAGCAGTACGCGTCGCCGTACGAGATGCAGTACCCGAGCCCGGTCTCCATCTGCGGCGGCAAGAACTGGACCAACCTCCAGGGCGAGAAGCTGACCAACGAGAACGAGTCGGAGCGCGGCCCGTACGGGATGAAGGAAGCGACCGCCAAGTCGGTCAACACCTACTACGTGCAGCTGATCAGCGACATCGGCATCTGCCCGGTGACCGACATGGCGAAGAAGATGGGCGTGGAGCGCGCCGACGGCGGCAAGATGGCTCAGGCGCCGTCGATCGCGCTCGGCACGCAGGAGATGTCCCCGCTGACGATGGCGAACGCCTACGCGACCTTCGCCTCCCGCGGGACGTACTGCACGCCGATCGCCATCGAGTCGATCAGCCAGACCGTCGGCGACGACAAGAAGTCCCTGCGGGTGCCGAAGTCGACCTGCTCGCGGGCGATGTCGGAGGGCACGGCCGACACCATCAGCACCCTGCTGAAGGGCGTGGTCGAGGACGGTACGGGCACGGAGGCCGGACTGTCCGGCCGCGCCAGCGCCGGCAAGACCGGTACGACCGACTACCGCTACGCGGCCTGGTTCGTCGGCTACACCCCGAACATGGCGGGCGCCGTCTGGGTCGGCGACCCCGCGCACAAGCGCCGGATGACCAACATCACCATCGGCGGCGTCTACCGCGACAAGGTCTACGGCGGTGAGGTCCCCGGACCGATCTGGCGCGACATGATGACCGGCGCCCTGCAGGGCAAGCCCGCACCGAACTTCAACCTCGTCGACATCCCCGACCCCGAGCCCGACAAGGGTCGCGACGACGGAGGCAACGGCGACGACGGCAACGGCAACGGCAACGGCCATGGGAACGACGGCGGTATGACGACCGACGGCGGCACCGACGGCGGCGCCTTCCCGACGCCCTCCTTCTCGATCCCCGAGGGCTTCATCCAGGGCCAGGGCAACGGCGGCAACGGGCCCGGAGGACGGAAGGGCTAGTGGCGGGGGCCGGGGTCCGGCTCCGCGCCCGGCGCGTACGACGGTGGGGGCGCCCCTGGTGAGGGGCGCCCCCACCGTCGTCGTACGGCACCGTCGTCGTACGGCCTCGGGGGCTGTGGCGCAGGGCCTCCGAGGGGGCGGGACCCGAGCGGGGCCCGCCCAGGGGGCGGCGCAGCCGCCCCCTGGGCGGCCGGAACTCAGCCGCCCGCGAGGAGCTGCTTGACCGTGGCGGCGACGCGGCCGCCCTCGGCCAGCCCGGCCACCTTCGGGTTCACGATCTTCATGACCTGCCCCATGGCGCGCGGACCCTCGGCACCGGCCGCCCTGGCCTCCTCGACGGCCTGGCCGACGATCTGCCGGAGCTCGTCGTCGGACAGCTGCTTGGGCAGGTACGCGGCGAGGATCTCGCCCTCCGCCTTCTCCCGCTCGGCCGACTCGGCGCGCCCGCCCTGCGCGAAGGCGTCCGCCGCCTCGCGGCGCTTCTTGGCCTCGCGGGTGATCACCTTCTGGACTTCGTCGTCGGAGAGCTCGCGCTTCGTCTTGCCCGCGACCTCCTCCTTGGTGATCGCGGCGAGGGTGAGCCGGAGCGTCGAGGAGCGGAGCTCGTCGCGCTCCTTGATGGCGGAGTTGAGGTCTTCCTGCAGCTTCGACTTGAGCGTGGTCATGGCGTCGATTGTCGCAGGTGTGGCGACACGAACGCCCGCTGATTTAGCGGGCGCCTCCGCGTTGCCCGTTCCGGGAGTTGCCCCGGCGCATTGATCGGAACGTTGCGGGGACTTCCGGGAGTACAGGCTCCCCACCCTGTCCACAGGCGTGCGTCGGTGCTGCCGGGGTCTGACACGATGGACGTATGCGCGCGCGATACGGAGTACCCCTGGGAATCACGGCGGTGGGCGCCGCCGGTCTGTTGTACGCGGCGGGTTTCGAGGCCCGCTCGTTCCGACTGCGGCGGGTGACGGTCCCGGTCCTGCCACCGGGGATGCGTCCGCTGCGGGTGCTCCAGGTCTCCGACATCCACATGGTGAGCGGCCAGCGCAAGAAGCAGCACTGGCTGCGTTCCCTCGCGGGACTGCGCCCCGACTTCGTCCTGAACACCGGGGACAACCTCTCGGACCCGGCGGGCGTCCCGGAGGTGCTGGACTCGCTGGGCCCCCTGATGGAGTTCCCCGGGGCGTACGTCTTCGGGTCGAACGACTACTACGGCCCGACGCTCCGCAACCCGGCCCGGTACCTGTTCGAGAAGGCCCAGGGCCGACACGGCTTGAACGGCAACGCCCCGGCGTCCAACGTGGTCCACAACCCCTGGGAGGACCTGCGGGACGGCTTCGACTCGGCGGGCTGGCTGAACCTGACGAACACCCGCGGGACGCTGAAGATCGAGGGCGCCTCGGTGGAGCTGACCGGCGTCGACGACCCCCACATCAAGCGTGACCGCTACGCGCGTGTGGCCGGCGGTCCCTCGGAGTCGGCGGACTTCTCGATGGGCGTCGTGCACGCCCCGTACCTGCGCAGCCTGGACGCCTTCACGGCCGACGGTTACCCGCTCATCCTGGCCGGGCACACCCACGGCGGCCAGATCTGTCTCCCCTTCTACGGCGCCTTCGTCACCAACTGCGACCTGGACACCGACCGGGTCAAGGGACTGTCCCGGCACCACGCGGAGGGCCGGACGTCGTACCTGCACGTCTCGGCGGGCTGCGGCGCGAGCCGCTACACGCCGGTCCGGTTCGCGTGCCCGCCGGAGGCGTCGCTGCTGACGCTGGTGCCGCGGAAGTAGGGCGCCGGGGGGGCGGGGGCGACGCTGCTGACGCGGGCGGGGGGCCGCGTCGCCCGGGGCCGGCCTCGCCCCGGTCCCGCCAGAGGGGTCGGGACGGCACCTTGTTCACGCCACCGGGTTCGGGAGGGCACCGAGGTGGCCGTGACGTCGCTGACGCGATGATGTCGGTGACCCAGTGACCTCGGTGACCTCGGTGAACGAGGGTTTCCCCGGGAACGTAACCCACTCAGCTTGTCCCGTATCGCCCGAATCGTGACCCCCACTTAGCGTGGGGCCATGACCGCCCCCATACCCAGGGACATACCGGATCTCCCAGCGATCCCCGGCATCCCCGCACCGGCCCCGTTCATCGTCCCCGCGAGCGCGGTGATGGCGCCCGCACCCCGCCGCGCCACTGCCGTCTTCCGCCTGCTGGTGGCCCTGGCGGCCGTGGCGGGCATCGCCATGGAACTGAGGTGGGCGACCCCCGTCCGGGTCCTGAGCTACTTCACGATCCAGAGCAACCTCCTGCTGGCCGTGGTCCTCCTCGCTTCGGCCCGGCGCGCCTGGGCGGCCCGCCGTCCGCTGCCCCCGCTGCTGACCGGCGGAGCCCTGCTCTACATCGTGATCACGGGTCTCGTGTACCACGTGATCCTGGCCAACGCCGCCAGCCCCTTCTCGATGACGGGCGACGCGCCCGGAGGCTGGCACGCGGTCGCGAACCATCTGCTGCACACGGTGACACCGATCGCGGCGGCGGTGGACTGGCTGCTGCTCACCAGTCCGGCGCCGGTACGGGTGAGCCAGGCGGCGGCCTGGCTGCTGTACCCCTTGGCCTACCTGGCCTTCTCCGTCGTCCGCAGCGCGATGATCCCCTCGGGCTCGTCCGCGCGGTACCTGTACCCGTTCCTGGACATGGACCGCCACGGCCAGCTCGGCGTTCTCAGCAACGCCCTGCTCCTGGGCCTGGCCTTCTACGCCCTCGCGCTGCTCCTGGTCGCCGTCGACCGTCTCCGCCCCGACCCGGTCCGCCGCCGCGCGAAAACCGGATTTCGTCTCCAGCCACCGGTGGGCTAAAGTAAACGACGTCGCCGCGACAAACGGCGACGATCGGGGTGTAGCGCAGCTTGGCAGCGCGCTTCGTTCGGGACGAAGAGGTCGTGGGTTCAAATCCCGCCACCCCGACACAGGTCAGAGGCCACATACCAGTCTTGGTATGTGGCCTCTGTCGTGCTCGAGGGGCCAAACGAATTTGATCAGGTCACCGCGTCGCCCTCTTCGTCGTCCTCCGCAGCCCCTCCTTCCTGCTCTTCGGCGAAGATGTCGTCCATCGCTTCGGCACCCTGCGTGATCACAGTTCGGAGCTGCTGCGGTAGACCGCTTCTGTGGCCGTCTGACTGCTGTGACCGACTAGGAGCGCGATCCGCTCCAGGGGGATGCCGTGGTCCGAGAGCAGGGACACGAAGCTGTGCCGGCGTTCCCGGGGGGTCCACTCAGCTCCAGTCCGGCTTTCTTCACGATGACCTTGAAATCTCGCCGGACGTTGGCGGCGTCGAGCGGCTCACCGCTCCGGGTGGTGAAGACGCGGCCGGTCAGGAGGTCTCACCCTGTCTGGTGACGCTCAGCGCCAGCGGGGAGCAGTTCGGGAAGCTCCCTCTCAGTCAGGTGGATCCAGCGCAGTGCCTCAGAGGACTCAACGCTCTGGTGTCCCCCAACCCCTACGATCTCGAACCGATCCGCCCCATCGTCGAGTTCGACCTGTCGAAGTACCGGCTCATGGACAGCATTGGATGTAGTTGCCGGCCTGTACAGCCGGCCCGTGCTGGTGAAGCTGACGCCCACCGAGTTCGAGCACCTGATTCGCCGACTGTTCGAGGCGATCGGCATGGAGGCCCGGGGCCATTGACGACCAACGATGACTACCGGGCGGCGCACGAGTCAACGGCCCCTGAACAGCAAACCCAGCACACCAAGATCCCCGACAAGGCCCAGGGCAAGACGAAGCAAGTAGATTCCCTCAATCATCAGTGGCGGTCACACCGAGCCCATGCGTCGAACAGCGTCCGGCAGCCTCATCAGCGAAAGCGCAGAGCTGGCCGATGAACTCACGGTAGTTGTCGGGGGTGTCGCGGTCCTGCTGGGCGGCCCGTCGATCCACTACCGCCAGAGCCCGTTCGCAGCGAGGAACCGCACCGTGTGGTCAGCACCGAGCTTGGCGTCGAGCAACAAGAGCGCGCCGAGGGCGGCCGCCTGGTCGTGGTAGAGGTCAGGGCGAGGAAGGTACCGGTCCAGGTATGTGACCAATGGGTCAGAGTCGGCAGAGGTGCCGAAGGTCGCCAGCGCGACGCAGTACGCCTGCCCCGCGTAGGGGCCTTCACTGGCGAGCAGGAGTTCACCGAGGCACTCCCGGAACTCGGTCCTGCCGCCCACGGCGATCAGCCAGGCTGCCGTCTTGCGCTCACGGCATCCTCCATCGAGCAGCCCGCTCAGTTCACGAGGGCTGATCTCGCTGGCAGCCTTGCCCGGCTTCTGCATGAACTTCGCTGCACCGCGCCCACTCATACCCAGGAGAACCTCCCGCCGGTCGGAGGCGCCACTGCGGCATTAAGTCTTTTGGAATTCAACATTACAGGCAATGCGTTCACGCCAATGGCTGGTTCTCGTCGCCATGGAACGAAAAGCTCAAATGATCCTCAAATTCCGAAACTCAATTGACACGCTTTTCATTTTCCTCATAGGTTGTGGATGTTCCTCATGACCAGGGGAACGGAAACCGAAACAAACGGGGATCTGAGTGCGCACGAAAGCAAAGATTATTCTCGCGGGATCCGCAATGCTCGGCCTGGTGCTCTCGGCGCCCGCCACGGCGTCGGCCGCCGCTTCGGGGCGGCCGACGGGCTGCACGCAGCAGGTCGCGGGCGACAAGATGACTGTGGCGAGGTGCGCCAGCTCGCACGGCGGACACTACCGCGCCACCGCGGTGTGCAAGGACACCGATAACGGCCGCATCTATCTCTTCGATGGCGACTGGCGGAATAACGGCTCGTTCTCCAAGGCCTACTGCCAGGGATCGTCAAGGGTGCAGAGCGCCGGCATCGAAACCAAGGTGACCTGAGGTGAGGCGTCTGCCTCCCACGCACGGAAAAACCTCCGAACACCGCACAGCGAAAGGGTCCACACCCATGAAGAAATGGTCGATTCTCGCTATGAGTGGCGTGGTAGCCGCCCTCTCCCTCGGATTTCAGGGTGCGGCATCCGCAGCGCCCACGGGGGCGACTGCTTGGCCGACGGGTTGCACCTACAAGACCAATTACAACAACGGTGCCATGGCCAAGTGCGATGACAACCACGGTGGCCACTACAAGGCCAGCGCCAACTGTAAGCGCCTGGACGGTGGCGGCATTGTCGTCATCGATGCTCCCCGCTGGCGTTCGAACGGCTGGTCGCAGGTCTTCTGCCCGCCACTGACGAAGTTCACCTCGGCCGGGATCATCACCAAGGCCTCCTGAGGGGAACGCCTGGGGGACCCGACCCACTCCCCTGCGGCGGTAAGTGTTCAACTGCGTGACGGAGGGGCCCCCGCCGGGTTGGCGGGGGCCCTCTGGTGTCGGCGCCGCGGTGGGTCGGTACGGGTGTGGAGCTACTGGGCCGGTGTCGGTGACGTGCCTCTTCGCTTCAGGGCCGTGATCACCGCCGACACCGCCGCCGTTGCCCCCAGGCTTCCCAGCATGACCAGCCCCACGCCGATCACGAAGAGACCGCTGCTGTCATCCGACCAGTCGTAGTACGCGGCGGCGGTCAGGCCGGCCGTGGTGCCGAGGACGACGCTCGGGACATGGCCCCGGAAGGCCGCCCAGCAGACCGAGGCCAGCAGGGTCAGGACCAGGCCGATCACCTGCCATGCCTCGTACGGGCCGGTCGTCGAGCCGTCGGGGTGCACGTCGCGGTGCTGGTCCCAGCCCAGCCAGGCGGCCCAGAGTCCCACGCTCACCCCGGCCAGGACGAGGAACGTGATGAGCGGGCGGATGTCGGTCGGTCGTCGTTGCTCCATGTCCCCCAGCCTCGCCGTCGGCCTTGTCCGCGCACAGAGTTCCCGTACTCAGGTGCGTCCGAGTACTTCGCTTCATTTCCGTCGGCACCGGCGTCCCTTCGTGTCCTCCCGTGCCCGTAGAGCCCGATCTCAGAGAGGGTCGGGCCCTCGGCGTCGTCGCCACCACCGAGGCGACCCTCCACTCCGTCGCCTGCCATCGGAGGAGAGTGCCCGCCCCGCCCGGTCCCGCCGGCTTCACGCGTGATCCGAGGCGGCACCTCCCGGGTCGGAGGTTCTGCGGCGGAGAGTCGGGCCTCGGCAGTGCGGCACTCAGTCGCGCAGGGCGCTCCACCAGGAACGGTTCTCCCGGTACCAGGTCACCGTGGAGACCAGGCTCTCGTCGAAGAGGTGCCGAGGCTCGTAGCCCAGTTCGTTGCGGATCTTGGACCAGTCGACGGAGTAGCGGGCATCGTGGCCCTTGCGGTCCTCGACGTGCACCACACTCCCCCAGTCCCGGCCGCAGGCGTCCAGGAGCCGATCGGTGAGCTGCTTGTTGGAGAGTTCCGTACCACCGCCCACGTTGTAGACCTCGCCGGGGCGGCCGCCTTCCAGGACGAGCCGGATGGCACGGCAGTGGTCGTCGACGTGCAGCCAGTCGCGGATCTGCCCGCCGTCTCCGTACAGCGGGACGGAACGCCCGTCGAGCAGGCGGGTGACGAAGAGCGGGATGATCTTCTCGGGGTACTGGTACGGCCCGTAGTTGTTCGAGCAGCGCGTGATGCGTACGTCCAGGCCGTGCGTACGGTGGTAGGCGAGGGCCAACAGGTCGGAACCCGCCTTGGCCGCGGCGTAGGGGGAGTTGGGGGCGAGGGGCTGCTCCTCGGTCCAGGAGCCGACCGGGATCGAGCCGTACACCTCGTCCGTGGAGACGTGGACGAAGGTGCCGAGGCCGGCGCGCACGGCCGCCTCCAGCAGGGTCTGGGTTCCCAGCACGTTGGTGGAGGCGAAGCCGGCGCCCGCGGCGATCGAGCGGTCGACGTGCGACTCGGCGGCCAGGTGCACCACCGCGTCGTGCTCGGCCATCAGCTCGGCCACCCGTCCGGCGTCGAGAATGTCCCCGCGGACGAAACGCAGCCGAGGATCGCCCGAGACGGGCGCCAGGTTGGCCGGGTTGCCCGCGTAGGTGAGCACGTCCAGGACGGTGACGGCACCGGTGGCGGGGTCGGACAGCAGCGACCTGACGAAGTGCGAGCCGATGAAGCCGGCCCCTCCGGTGACAAGGATTCTCATGGCGGGAGTCGCGGTCTTTCGTGTCGGAGGGGAGGACTTTTGCTGGGTCCGGAGGCGCCTGTGGACCTCCTGCGGAGGGCCGTCGAAAAGATCCTCCGGTGGAACTTCGGCAGCTCTCCGAGGGCGCCCGGAGGGTGTCTCGGGGGATGTTTCAGGAAGCGATCTGGATCTGGCTGTGGTCACCGAGGACCAGCCGGTGTGCCCTCGGCGCCCTCACCGCTCCGGATACCTGGACGTGGCGGCCGATGAGCGAGCCCTCGATCCGGCCCGCGTCCTCGACGCGCGAGCCCTGGAGGACGATGGAGAACTCCACCTCGCTGCCGCTGATCCGGCAGTCGTCGGCAATGGAGGTGAAGGCCCCGATGTGAGCGTCGCTGACCAAGGTGCCGGCGCCGATGACCACGGGACCGACGATCCTCGACCGTACGATGCGGGCGCCGCGCGCGATGCTGACCCGGCCCACGATCTCACTCGCGTCGTCCACCCACCCCGCGACGGAGGGTTCCAGGGTTTCCAGCACGGCACGGTTGACCTCCAGCATGTCGGACACGTTCCCGGTGTCCTTCCAGTAGCCGGTGATGGTGGTCGCGCCGACGGTGTGCCCGGAGTCGACCAGCCACTGGATGGCGTCGGTGATCTCCAGCTCGCCGCGCGCCGAGGGCACGCAGGCGGCGACGGCCTCGTGCACCGCGGGGGTGAAGAGATAGACACCGACGAGTGCCAGGTCGCTGCGGGGTGCCGGGGGTTTCTCCTCCAGGCGCAACACGGCACCGTCCGGGCCCAGTTCGGCGACGCCGAACATCGAAGGGTCCGCGACCTTGGTGAGCAGGATGCGTGCGTCCGGCCGTTCGCGACGGAACTGTCCCACCATGTCGGCGATCCCGCCGACCACGAAGTTGTCACCGAGGTACATCACGAAGTCGTCGTCGCCGAGCCAGTCCCGGGCGACGAGCACGGCGTGAGCCAGCCCCAGCGGGGCTTCCTGCTCCAGATACGTGATCCGGGCCCCGAAACCGGATCCGTCGCCGAGCGCCGCCCGTATCGCCTTCCCGGTCCCTCCGACGACGACACCGATCTCCGTGATGCCGGCCGCCACGATCGACTCGATGCCGTAGAAGAGCACGGGCTTGTTGGCGACGGGAACCAGCTGCTTGGCGGCGGTGTGGGTGATGGGCCGCAACCGGGTGCCCGTGCCGCCGGCGAGGACGAGTGCCTTCATCGGCTCGCACACTCCGTCCGGTCCCCGGCGCACTCCGCGGCGGCCGCGTCGAGGAGCGCGAACAATCTCGGCTGGCTCCGTCGCACCGACGACGCGATGCGCTCAGCGTGTTCCGTGGTGGCGCAGCGCAACGGCTGGGCCACCGTGTAGCGGGCCCCCTGTCTCACGACCACGAGGTCCGCCCAGAGGTCCTGAGCGGCGCCTCTGGCCCGGGCGAGGTCGGCTGCCGGGTCGCCCTCCCAGCCCAGGGGCCTGATGAAGCGGTCGTCCGCCACCAGGCGGGCCAGCCAGTCGTCGGTGTCCGCGAGCTGCGCTGCCCGGTAGCGGGCTTCGTCCCGCCCGGAGCGCAGCAGCCGGAGCATCGCGCGCGCCGTCGCGGGCTCGTCGAAGACGGCCAGTGGCAGCCACTGGCGTGCCGGTATCCGGTGCCGGCGCGTGGAACTGTCGTCCAGCAGTACGGCCGTGCGGTCGGACACCGTGGTGAAGCGCGCACCCGCGTCGGTCATCCGCAGCCACAGGTCCCAGTCCTCGAGGCCGGCCCCCGCCCGCCAGCCGCCGGCACGCTCCGCGAGGCCCCGCCGATGTGCCACCCGAGACGGCTCGAAGACCACGCCGAGCAGCTGGAACTCGGGGTGCCAGCACATCTCGTACGGCTGCGAGGCCGCCGTGCGCGTGCCGTCGCCGGAACGGAGTTCGAAGCCGGTGGCCACGAGCTCCGCACCGCGATCGATCAGCGGGAGGATCACCTCCAGGTGGTCCTCCCGCCACTGGTCGTCGTGGTCGAGATAGGCCACGGTCCCACCCCGCGCCGCGGCCAGCGCGACGTTCCTGGGGCCGCTGGGGTGGCCGTGTCGCCGGGTGCGCAGCAGTTTGATCCGCGGATCGGTGCGGGCGGCGCGGCGTACCCACGCGTCGGTGTCGTCGGTACTGCCGTCGGACACCACCAGGAGTTCCCAGTCGGCAATCGTTTGGGCGCTCACCGATGCGAGGGTGTCCACAATCGGGCGGGACCGGTTGTACGTGGGGCAGATCACCGATGCCCGGGGCCCTGCGGAGTTCTCCATATGTGCAACTTTCCGCGCCGTGAGACCGGAGTTCCTGTGTGCTGCGCCGGTCCGGTGGGATTCCCCACGGGGGCGTGTCGCATTACCTGGAAAATGACGAGTCGCCACTTCTCGGAATTCGTGGCGCGGACACCTGCGGCGCATTTCGAGGTTAGCGGCCCGCGCCGAGCGCCACACCCACCGGCGGACGAGTCCTTCCCCTCCTCGGGGAGGGGGCCCGGTCACGCCGCGAAGTGAACCGGCAACGCCTGTGAATGCCAGCGAACGGCGAGCTGGGCGCGGTCCCGGCAGTGCAGTTTGCGCAGCACGTTCGACACATGGAACTTGACCGTGCTGCGCTCGATGGTGAGCTGCTCGGCGATCTCCACGTTGGAGAAGCCTTCGGCGACCAGCATGGCGACGCCCTTCTCCCGGTCGGTGAGCAACGTGACGTCGGCCGACGGCGGTTGGGGCGGCAGGGGGCGCCCCGCGCGGCCCGAGAGCAGAGCAGGTACCAGTTCCGGCGAGATCCAGCCCCGCCCGTTCAGTACCTCACGTACCGCGGTGACGTATCCGTGGTCGGCGTCGTCGCGGTCGATGATCCCGGCGATCCGGACGTCGACCGGCGACCGCCAGAACGTGTCGCCCCTGCCGTCGACGAGGACGATGATCCGCGTGCCCCAGCGGGCGAGCGATCCCTCGGCGGCCACGGCGCCCGATTCAACTATCGTCACGTCGCCGGGATTTATGGACTGGGCCGCCCTGCCCCGCTCCTGGTGTCCGACGACGAGCCATCCGGGCACGGACAGTACGTCGGTCATCCTTCGCCGGAGCGACGGAGAACTGACGGCAAGACAAATGCGATTCACGCTTCCCCCGAAAATCTGAGCACATCGCGGTGGGAAACCCGGGCTGGTCAGGCTCGGTTGTGCCCCCGCGGCAACCTTGATCAGTAGCGGGAAGTTAACACATGCGTACACAGGCACCAATGGCCGGTGGCGGCAGGCACGGAGAATTTGAGGAAGAACTGAGGAACCCCGTCCTCAGTCGTTCCCGTTCTCCCGCCAGGCCTCAGTTGCCGGTATTGACCACGGCTACCGCCGTCGATGCCGAGTAGGTCGACAGGGCCACGTACACCGAATCGACCAGTTGCTTCATGACGGGCTCCGCCCAGTGCCCCTCGGCCACTTCGGCCATCCGCTTCTTCACCGCTGCCTGATCGGCGTCGGCGAACACCAGCGTGTGCAGACCGCCGACGTGGAGCAGCACCACCAGAGCGGCCGTGCGCGCGTCCGGCTCCTCGCCCTCCAGCACCACGGCCGCGAGCTTGTGGCGCACCTGCTCCTCGGCCGTGCCGTCGGCCTCCGGGTAGCGGCTCGTGGGAAAGACGCCCCAGCGCCGCGTCTTCTCCTCGCGTATGACGCCCTTGGCGAGCAGCCCCTCACGCGCCCCCTCGGCGGCTTCCTTCCGCAGTCGGAAGATCCACGCCTGAGCGTCCTCCCGCTTCTCCTGTGCCGCGATCCGTTCGAGCGTCTCGTCGAGCACGGGAATACCCAGCGGCGTGGGATCGGTGACGACGAGGTGGCCGCCCTCCAGGCGAACCCGGTTCGCGAGCGCGAGTTCCAGGATGGAGGCGCTGGAGATCATGTACTCGGACTGCGGTTGCAGGTGGGGCGCTCCGGTGGTGTCGTCGAGCGACAGGAGCATGATCTGCTCGCCGAGTGTGGTGTCCATGCTGATGGTCCTCTCCTCCTGTTGGTCTGCAAAACGTTTCTGATCAGGGCAACGGATGGGGGCGGTCCCGGCAGGAAGCCCCTGCCGCCGCCGGCAGCCCGGTCCGGGCCTCGGCCGTCCGGAGCCGCTCCGCGTTCCAGCTGAAAACGTGGGACTCGGTCATCCGCAGCTGCTGGTATCCGACCGGGACGACCTTCACCGCGGCCCAGCCCATCTTCCGCAGTGCGGTCGGCAACCGGTGCGTCAGGTCGATCGCGAGCGGGTCCGCCCCGTCGGCGAGCAGTCCCTCGATGATCTCGGGGGTCGTCACCGGCTGTGCCGCGCGCGGGGCCTGCGGCGCTCCGAAGGCGGCCGCCCACTCGCCCACGAGTGCGAAGCACTGCCGGGAGGCGACGTACCGAAGCCGGTCGTCGTCGTCCCTGATATCGGCCGGGGCTTCCCCGTACCCATGGCTCTCGCGCTGGTTCACTACGGCCGAGCGTATCTGGAGGGCCTCCTGGAGCGAGCCGAGCATGCTCCAGCCGACCTCGTCCGTGGCGTTGCAGCCGACGGTCGCCAGAGGCTGCGGGCCGGTCTCGTCGATGACCACCGCGACGGTGCAGACCACGCCGGGAACACCGGTCGGCAGATCCGCGAGGACCGGTTCGAGCCCGGCGGCCCGCGCTGTTCTCCAGAGCCTCAGCAGAGTCCGCCAGTTCGCGTTTGCCTTGCCGGTGCGCACGCGTGCGGCGTCGACGGCCCCGATGTCGATCCGTCTCGGCCGCAGACGGCGCTCCCACGCGACGAGGAGCGCGTCCCGTTCGATCGTCTCCAGCAGAGCGGACCGCAGCGCCATGTCGTACCCCTGCCCGGATGCCGCTCCCGAAGGGCCCTGGTCGAATCCCTCCGCCTCCGCGGCGCGCGCGGGGTAGTCGACCAGGCCCGCGGGGACCAGGACGTCCGCGCCGTCCCGGAGCCGTCGCGCCGGATACCAGGTCAGAGTCCGCTCGGCGGTCCGCGGGTCGCCGAGGGCGACTCCGGGACCGGCGAAGCACAGTGCGCGGGAACCGAGAGCGCCCCGGGTGGCCCGGACGGTCCCCTGCGGCGGCTCGGCCTGCGGGAAGAGCGCGTACCGCTCCACGGCTTCACCCGCGCCCCGGACCAGCGCGTCCATGCGCGAGTGCCCGTAGGCGCCGACGACGCGCGGTGTCAGCGCCTGAGCCGGGTTCTCTGCACGGCTCGTGCCGCAGGAGAGCCTGACCAGGGCTCGCCACAGCAGATCGTCCGGGGGCGCGGGGGGCAGCATCCCCGATGTCTCCGCCAGTCCGTTGCCCGGGTCGAGCGTGGCCAAGAAGTCGATCATCAGCGGGATCCTGCCGTGGGGCGATGGGAGGGCATTTGGAGCGGCGGCGGTCAGAGGAACGGCAGGCGGACGCGACGGTCGCTCCACGCGGCGCTGAGGGCGAGGAGCACACCCGCTGTGCCCGTCGCCAGGTCGGAGGAGATCCGCAGGGACTCCTGACCGAGAAAGGCGGGACTGCCCTGGTGGCGCACGGCATTGAGACCGAGTCCTGTCAGGTGCCGGCGCAGTACGGGGTCCGCCTCGGCGGTGTGCGCCCGGACCGGGGTGTCCGCGGGGGCCTCGTCCGCGCGGACCGCGGTGTCCGCCAGCCGCAGGCGCGTCATGATGACGCCCGCCCGTCCGCTCAGCAGCCCGGCCTGCGGCACGAAGGGGAGCCCGGTCGCCACGAGTACCGCGTCGCGGGCCTGGGCCAGTTCGGGGTCCGGGCGCCGTGCGAGCAGGTCGTGCAGCACCATGCCCGTACCACCGCTGCCCGCCGCGATCAGGGGCAGCCTCCCCGTGGTGCCCTCAGCGAACGGCGCTCCCGGTGTCCAGCCGAAAACGTCCAAATCGCGTCGCAGCGCTTGAACCGCGTAGTCCAGCAGTTCTTCGTCACCCGTCTGTTCGTGGAGCCGTAGCAGGAGCAGCGCGGCGCCGGACTCCCCGCGCAGGAGCCCCGCGGCGGGCCGGCGCTCCGGAGGTGCGGACGCCGCGGGTGCCTGGTGGACGATCCGCTCGGCGATCCGCACCGCGTCGTCGAGGAGCCGGCGCTCGCCGGTGGTTCGGGCGAAGTGCAACAGGGTCAGCCCGACTCCGGCGAGACCGTCGTGAAGGCTGTGGTCGAGGTCCTCGAGGGAGGCCTCCGCGATCCTGCCGACGAGTTCGGCGGCGGCGCCGGTGCGGCCGAGGCGGTCCAACGCGTAGGCGATACCGCCCAGTCCGCCGTAGAGCCCGGGCCGCGCGTCGTTGAGAGCCCGCGCCCGGTCGGTGAGCCAGTCGAGGTGCTCCTCGGGGATGCGAACCCCCGACTCGCCGAGAGCCCACAGCACGCCTGCCGCGCCGTGCG
Organism: Streptomyces sp. NPDC026417; assembly: GCF_055567695.1. NCBI lineage: Bacteria > Bacillati > Actinomycetota > Actinomycetes > Kitasatosporales > Streptomycetaceae > Streptomyces > Streptomyces sp. NPDC026417. Next base: position 108,875 of record NZ_JBVHPY010000008.1, on the reverse strand, counting down.
CCAGATTGAGCCCGCCCTCCGGAGTGAAGAACTGCTCGGCATCGCCCGGGAAGAGCCGGTCCTCGCGGCCGGGTTGGGCTGTCGTGAGCACGCCGTCGCCGAGAGCCTGGAGCAGTTCGGGCCGGTCCGCCGGGTCGGGTACGCGCCACGCCGGACCGGAGCGCGGGTCGCCGCCGCTGCCGTCGTCGCCGATCGCCCGGCCGGTCACGGATCCCAGATCGCGGTGGACGCGCTCGGCGAAGTTCTCCGGCACCGGGTAGAAGGACGTGATGACGTCGATCAGCTCGTCGGCCTTCTCCGGCGCCCAGGACAGGACGGCCACCAGCGGAGCGAAGAGCGCGAGCCGCAGACAGCCCAGCGCATAGCGGTCGATGGCACAGCCGGTGTGGCCCGCCGGAGCGATGAAGCCCACCGCGCCCATCGTCTGTGCGGTCGTGGACTCCGGCGAGCCGGCCGTCTCGAAGTCGATGAAGACGACGCGGCCGTCGGGCCGGACGAGGATGTTGCCCGGGTGCAGGTCGGCGAAGACGACACCGCGCTCGTGCATGCCGTCGATGCCCCGCTCGATCTGGTCGACCACGTCCAGGGCCCAGGCCGTGTACCGCTCGATGCTCTCGGCGGAGCAGTGGCCCTGGAGCAGCGGATTGCGCCGGACGAGCTCCTTGGAGAGGGGTGTCCCCTCCACGTACTCCCGCACCAGGAAATAGTGCTCGTGCCCCTTGCGGTAGTCGATCAGCCGCGGGATGCAGGGCAGTCCGGCGAGCCGGCGCAGCGCCCAGTGCTCCTGTTCGTGGCGGGCGACGGCATCGCGTCCTTCCGCGTCGAGACCGGCGTGCGGGCGCGCCTCGCGCAGCAGGACGTCGGTGCCGTCCCGGGTGTCCGTGCCCCGGTACACCCCGCCGCCGTTGGAGAAGTGCACCGCCTCGGTGACGCGGAACGGGAAGTCCCGGAGGGTGCCCGCGTTGCGGGCGGCGATCGAGTCGGCCAGGCAGGCGGGTGGTGTCACCCACTCGGGCGGCCGGAACCCCGGTCCGCGCCGGTCGGGGACGAGCGAGCCGTCCGGCGCCTCGATGCAGTGGATCAGCTCGCCCGACGGTGACCGTACGGCCTGGAGGACGAAGCCTCCGTAGCGGACGTAGAGCGGACCGGAGCGGTACCTGAGGTCGCTGAGGATGTACGGCCCGCTCTCCCCGTCCAGCAGATCGCCGAGTTCGCGGAGGATCTGTCCGAAGTGCGCCTCGTCGAGCGGGTAGATGGTGACGAACTTGCCGCTGCCGCTGCGATCGCCGTACTTGCCGTTACGCCGCTGGAGCAGGCCCGCGCTGCGGATGAACTTGAACATCACCTGCTCGGCACTGCAGTACTTCGCGACGACGTCGAGGATGTGCGCGGCATTGTCCAGGGTCGCCGAGACGTGGATCTTCCAGCCCTGGCGGGGCAGCACCACGCCGGGTGGCGACAGCACCACCCACTCGGTGCCCGGTGTGCGCGCCCAGCCTTCGGGCAGCGTCTCGTGGGTGAGCGCGAAGTCGTCCTCCGCTGCTGCGGCCCGGGCCGGCAGGTCGAAGAACGCCGTGCCGGGCGGGCAGAAGTGCAGATGCCGAATGATGTCCATGACGTCCTGGTTCCTTGTCCCGGTCGGGCTGGGTCAGCGCGTGGCCGGGGCGATGTACGAGAGGTAGAGCCATTCGCCCAGGGAGCGGCTGCCGACGGCGACGCGGGCCGCTCCGATGCGCTCTGCCGGAGCCGTGCCGGTGACGGACAGCGGGAGCAGCACGGCGGGCACGGGGAGGGAGTCGCCCTCCCGCACCGGCACGAAGGCGGACAGGGGGGCGGCGGCCACCTCGGCCCCTCCTCGACCCACGGTCCCGGACCCCGTCTCGGTACGGGTGACCATGCCGCGCCGGTACAGCGTCACCTCGGCGCCCGCGGTCACCGCGTCCCGGTCGGCGGCATCCGACAGCACGAGCGAGGCCCGGCCGTCCTCGACCACGTAGCCCCCGGTGACCGTGTACGGGACCGTCACCGTCGTCAGCACGACGCCGGTCGTGGCAGCAGCCAGGAAGGCCGCTGCACACACCCGCCACATTCGGGCACCGGCCGCGCGTGCCTCGCGCAGCAGCAGCCGACCGCCCTGGAAGGCCCTGTAGACCAGGTAGACGACGCCGACGAGAACCAGCGTCGCGCCGATGAGCCCCATTCCCTGGAGCATGTCGAGCCAGAGGGCGAACGCCATCCCGACGAGATAGAGCGGGAAGAGCATGGAGGCGAGGCCGAAGGGCACCGACCACCACAGGCCGGGCAGCTCACGTGTGTACCTGCCGCCGAGCAGGGCCCTCGCCAGGAAGCGGCGCGCGTCCGTCATCGTCCGGTCCCTGAGGTGCGAGACGTCCAGATGGGTCATCAGCGCGATGTAGCCGTCGAGTTTGACGAACGGCAGCAGATTGAGGAGGCCGGTCGCGTAGGTGGAGACGGCGAGGACCAGCATGCCGTCACGCAGCCCCGCGTTTCCGGAAGCCGCACCGACCGCGAACGACGCGAGCGACACCGAGCCGGCGATGACCATCTGCGTCACGATGCCGGCGAGCGCCACCTGAACGCGCTGCCTGCGGTGGGGCAGCCGCCAGCCGTCGGAGACATCGCAGAAGAAGGCGGGCGTCAGGTAGAAGAGCATCACGCCCATCCGGCTGGGGCGCCCGCCGTGGTGGGTGAGGACCGCGCCATGGCCCATCTCGTGCAGCGCGGTCGCGACGACCGAGGCGCACGCGACACCGAGGAGCACCCCCAGCGGGAGCGGCGATCCCAGTGCCCGCCGGAGTTGCGGAGCCTGTGCCGCCAGGGTCAGCACACCCCCCAGGGCCAGCACGGCCGCGAACACCGCGCCGAACCGATTGGCCACGAGCCGCAGGAGCGGCGCGAGTCGGGCGAGCATCCGTTCCGGCTTCACCACGGTGAACTGGAACGTCAACGGCGGCACGAACTTGAACCAGGTGCTGCTGCGCTGCTGCCGCTGCCCGTCATCGAGCAGCCGCATCCTCCTGAGACTGCCGACGGCGCGCTCGACCGCGGTCTCCGTCCACGGCGGCCCCAACGTCCGCACCAGGTCGGGGTGGTCACGCTCCCCGTCCAGCGCGCGCAGCAGCCGGACCATGTCGGCCCCGACTCGGATGTACTGCTGGGAGCCGCGCTGCACGACCCAGGGGGCGTCGTCCGCGATCGGTTCGTGGAGCTGCACGTCGGTGGCCAGCCGCGGCCGGGCCAGCAGGGCGCTCTCGCGCTCGGGCGTCAGCGTCGCACCGGAGCCCGCCCGGCCGCGCCTCATATGACATCCCGGGTGAGGAACAGCCGGCGGGCGGCATATCCGGCCACGGCCAGCCAGGCGCCGATGACGGCCAGGGCGACAGGTACCGAGAGCAGTTCGGGCTTGCCGTCCCGGTAGACCGAACTCATGGCGATCGTCAGGGTGAACCGGCCCACGGAGGGCAGCAGCCGCAGCAGCGCCTCGTCCACGAAGAGCGTCAGACCGAGCAGGGTCGCCACCGCGGCGGCCTGGTTGCGGATGATGGAGCCGAGCAGCACGCCCCAGGGCGCGCCCAGCACGGTGACCACGAAGACCCCCACCAGAGTCAGCGTCGTCTCATGGGTCCAGGCCGGTTCGAGGTTCGTCCCCGAGGACAGGAACACGACGGGAGACGCGGCGGCCAGGCCCGTGGCCAGCAGGGCGAACAGCACGCCCATGCCGGTGCCCACGAGCAGCTTCGCGCTCAGCAGCCGGCCCCGTCCTCCGCTGAGGAGCACCGATCTGCCGATGGCCCCGGAGTGATACTCCTTGGAGACGAACACCGCGCCGTACAGGGCGGAGAAGAGCAGCAGCATGAACCAGGAGCGCACCACCTGGTCGGTGACGGCCTCGATGGTCGTACGGCCCTGGGTGATGTCCTCCTCGGCCTGTGCGACGAATCCCGTGCTCGCCAGGAACCCCAGGAACACTCCGATGAGGGCCAGCGACCACCAGGCCCGTCCGGTGAACGCCTTCGACCATTCGGCCGCGATGAGGTTACGCATGGGCGACTTCTCCGGTTCCGGTCGTCTCGGTGAGTTCGAAGAAGCGGTCCTCGAGGCGGTGCCGCCCGTCCGAGGTGAGCACGCCGAGGGGTCCGCAGTAGCGCAGGGTCTGCTGCAGGATCACCACGTCGTCCACCGTCTGCTCCACCTCGGCGAGCAGATGGCTGGACAGCAGAATGGTGCGGCCCTCGTCGGCGAGGGACCGCAGGAAGGTGCGCAGCCATCGGATCCCGTCCGGGTCGAGGCCGTTGGCGGGTTCGTCCAGCACCAGCAGCTCGGGGTCGGCGAGGAGGGCGGACGCGAGGGCGTGGCGCTGCTTCATGCCGGTCGAGAAGCCCTTGAGCTGTTTGTCGGCACGGTCGTCGAGGCCGACACGCTCCAGCACCTCGTCGACGCGCCGACCCGGCAGACCGAGCATCCGGGCCCAGATCCTGAGGTCGCGGCGGCCCGAGACCCCCGGCATCGCACCGATGCCGTCCATGCTGACGCCGATCCTGTGGGCGGCGTCGGGCAGTTCGGCGTACGGCCTGCCGAAGACGGTCGCCCCGCCGGAGGTCGGCGCCGTGAGGCCCAGCAGCATCCGCAGGGATGTGGTCTTCCCGGCACCGTTGCGGCCGAGCAGGCCGACGATGCGCCCGGGCGTGACGTCGAAGGTGACGTCCCCGACGGCCGTGAACGCACCGAAGCGCTTGGTCAGGCCCTGGAAACTGGCTACGGCGGCACTGCTCATGGGGTCTCCGTGCGGGTGTTCACAGCGATCCGGCACACACAGGCGGTCAGACTGTGATTTCTTGACATGGCAATTCCTTCTCAGTCATCCCGGTGACATCGATGGCCGGGAACCGGGCCCCGAGCCCCGGAAGGAAATGAGACTTCCTTCCGGGGCCGGGGTTCACCTGTGCGCTGATCTCCGCCGAACGGGGATCAGGTGACGGCGACAGCGGTGGCGACACCGCCGTAGATGGCGCTGGCGGCGACCGAGACGGTCACACCGTCCTTGAAGTTGGACCAGAAGCCCGGGGCCTCCATGGCCTCCAGCTCCTGCATGCCCAGCTCCAGCGCGTCATTGGCGTCCTTCTCGAAGAAGTCCTGCATTGTTCAACACCTCCTCTGCTTCAACTCGTCGGGGACAGCGACCTGTCGACCGCATCCGGTGATCAGGTGGCGATGACGGTCGCGACGATGCTGTACGTGACGGCACCGCCGACACCCGCGCCGCTGACGTAGCCGGTCACGGACCAGAAGCCCGGGGCCTCCATGGCCTCCAGCTCCTGCATGCCCAGCTCCAGCGCCTCGGTGATGTCCTTCTCGGCAGAGTGGTTCTGCATTGTTGTTCCCCCCCTCGTGCATCTCGGATTGCTTTGTTCATCCGCAGTCACCGGGCAATGCGCCAGTGGCTGCGGAAGCTTGGTGGATCCGGTGGTCAGGCCCCGACCGGCGTCGCATCCGCCACCGCTCGGCCCAGCAGGCCCTCGATGTCGGCGGTGTTCAGCCCGTCGAGCATCGGCAGCCCCGCACCCCATGCCCGTACGCTGCGCCGGGCGACGGCGGTGAGTTGGTCCGGTTCCGCGGTGATCCGCCGTTCGACCCCCCAGGAGTCGATCAGCGCGGCGATGCCCGCCGCGGGGTCCTCGGGCAGCAACTGCGCACGCCCCGCGGAGGCCGGGTCCAGAGCGGCCGCCCGTAGCCGCTGCCACAGCGCGTCCAGCCTGCGAGCCGAGCCGAGCCGCGTGTCACCCGCCGCGATGGCGCCCCACAGAGGTGGCAGCAGTGCGGCGACCGCCGTCATCTTGCGCAGGCCGAGACCGGTCGACAGTTCGTTGGCGAGATACCAGCCCTTGCCCGCGTACGGCGACCGGCTCAGAACCACCCAGCCGGCGTGACTCAGGCCGCTGATCTTGGCGATCTCCGTCCGCAGTCCGCCGTCGGCCGCCCCGCCCACCGCACGGCGGGCCCTCAGTTCGTCACCGAGCCGTACCGCGCGTTCGGCCAGCGCCTGAGCCAGTGCGTCCTCGGTCGGCAGATCGTGATGGTCGCCGACGTACAGACCGCAGACCCTGAACAGGACCTCCAGCAGTCCCTCCGCGACGAGCTCCGCGGGCAGCGTCGCGGTCGCCTCCGGGTCGATCACCGCGGCGTCCGGCCGGAGGGCACTGCCCATGATCAGCCGCTTGCCCTGCGGGTACTCCAGGCAGGCGACCGCGCTCAGTTCGGACCCGGTGCCCAGCGTCGTGGGCACGGCGGCCAGCAGGGGTCCGGGGACCTTCGCGGGCGGCAGCAGGATCAGTCCGCTGCGCTGCGGCACCGTGAGCCGGGCGAGGGCGCCGGGACCGGTCCGCAGCACGACGGCCAGCTTGGCCTGGTCGAGCAGCGAGCCCCCGCCGACCGCAACCACGAGGTCCGTTCCGTCCAGCCGCCGGGACAGCTCGGTGATGTCGTGCAGCCGGCCGGTGCCGGTGATCACGATCGTCCGCACGGTCCGGCCACCGCGCTCGATCTGCTCCCGGGCCGAGGCGGCGATCGGGGCGTCGGCGACACCGCTGTCCAGCAGCAGAGCGACGGACCGTTCCGGCCGGGAGCCGAGCCATGCGGTGAGGCCGCCGTCGCCGTACATCATCACCGTGGGGCAGTGCCAGCCGAGGCTCATGCGGCGGCCTCCGCGCGCGCGGAGTTCGCCACGTACTTCGCGATTCCGGCGCGCACGCACTCCAGCAGCTCGGCCAGCTCCTCGTCGGTGTAGGTCAGTGCGGGAAAGAGCTGAATGCCGTTCACCCCCGGATGCACGACGGCGCCGGCCTCGCGGACCGCGGTGACCAGAGCGGGCACCTCGGTCTGCGGCAGCGGGGACCCGTCCGGCGCGGTCAGGCGGATGGAACGGAAGCAGCCCGTTCCGGTGGACCCGGCCACCCGGGGATGGCCGGCGGTCAGCCGAGCCAGCGCCGAGTCCAGCCGAGCGGCCAGCCGCTGCCCCCGGGCGACCGCGTTCAGCCGCCCCATCTCCTCGATGGTGGCGAGGATCGTGGCGCAGGTGACGGGGGTGCCCGCCTGCGTCTCCCCGTGGGAGAGCAGTGCGCCGGCGTCCGTGAAGGCGTCGGCCACCGCATGGGAGGTGACGACGGCTGCCGCGGCACTGGTGCCGTTGGTGAGGCCCTTCGACGTGACCAGCAGGTCCGGCTGCTCGGGCCACCCCTGTGAGGCGAAGAACCTGCCGGTCCGTCCGAAGCCGGTGGCCACCTCGTCGGCGACGAGCAGGAAGCCGTGCTCCTCGCGCAGCCGCAGGAGTTCGGCGATGTACTCCTCGGTGAGCGGGACGGCGCCGGAGCCGAGCACCGGCTCGACGACGACGGCGGCGACCTGCGCACCCTGGCGGGCCAGCAGAGCCCCGATCTCGGCGGGCTCGTTGGGCGTGACGTGCCGGACCAGCCGCTGGTCGACTCCGTACAGCTGCTGTCCCAGGTTGTCGCCCGTCAGTGCGAAGCCGCCGAAGGTCAGTCCGTGGTAACTGCCGCGCAGCCCCACCACTGTCCGGCGCCGCTCCTGGCCGCGCAGGGCGTGGTAGTGGCGGGCGACCTTCATCACGAGGTCGTTGGCGGCGCCCCCGGAGGTGGAGAAGAGCACCCGCTGGTAGTGGCCGGCGCCGCAGACGCCGATCAGGGCCTCCGCCGCGCGGCGGGCGTAGACGTTCTCGTAGCGGAAGACGCTCAGGTAGGAAGCGTCACGCAAGGCCTCTGCCGCCGCCTCGGCGATGGCCCGGTTCCCGTAGCCGATATTGGTGTTCCACAGCCCACTGGTACCGCAGAGCAGCTCCCGGCCGTCGGCGAAGCGGATCCGCACACCCTGCGCCGACACGGCGCACAATCCGTCGTCGCCCTGCTGTCCGGGGGCGAGCAGCGAGGGCCACAGGGCCGCCCCGGGGTTCGTGCCGGTCACGCCGTCACCCCCACTTCGAGCAGGACGTCGCGGTAGCGCCAGGCTCCGGGCAGCGGATGCCGGTTCAGGACCGTCAGGCCCGACCGCCGGAGTTCGGCCTCCAGCCGTTCGGCGGGCAGGACACCGACCGTGGTGGTGCAGACCGTGACAGGCCCCTCGGCGCCTGCATCGGCGGGGAAGATGGTGACGGTGCGGCTGTCGGCCCCGGACGGCCAGTAGTCGTGCATCCGGTACGTGCGCCCGCTGACACCGACCGCCTCGATCACGGCTTCCGGTTCTTCCTCCGCTTCCGCGGCGCTGCCGTGCCCGCTCGTCACGATGTCCACCGTCGAGAGCAGGAACCGGCCGCCCGCCGCCAGGTGTTCACGCACCGCCGCGTACAGGCCCGCCCGGCCTTCGGCGTCGAGAAGCGAGATGGAGGTGGTGCCCAGCACGATCACCTCGAACCGGCGGCCGAGCGCGAAGGAGCTCATGTCGGCCCGCACCGTGAGGCAGCGCTCCCGCAGCCGTGCCGGCGCCTGTGCCAGCCGCTCGTCGAGCAACTCCAGCATGCCGTCCGAGAGTTCCAGGGCGGTCACCGACCGGCCGAGCGCGAGCAGGGGGAGCGTCAGCCGGCCCGACCCGGCGGCGAGTTCGAGGACGTCACCCGGGATCCGGCGGAGCAGACCGACCAGTTCCCGGACCTCGTGCGTGTCCCGTACGGAGACGTCGTGGTAGACCGGTGAGCCGATCTCGTCGTACACGTCGTGCAGTTCGGCCCGCTCGCCGAGTGCGGCCAGCAGTCGGCCGGCCCGGCCCGGAACGTTCAGAGGTGTCAGTGCGACGGCCACGGTCTCACTTCCCCTCGGCGAGGAAGCGGGACGAACGGAGCGCGACGCCGGCGTCGGCGAAGAAGGCTTCCACCCGGCCGAGCCGGTCCCGGTCGGCGTCTGCGGCGCCGATCGAGCCGTGCACCAGCAGCGTCTCGACGAGGCCGCCCGCCTCCAGGCCGACCTGGAAGGTCCGTGCGGTGCCGGGGCTGTGCACATACGCCGCCTCGTCCGTCCACAGCAGCAGCGGAAGTCCGCTGTCGTCGGCGTCCGCGGCGTCGTCCGGGCCGGGCGAGGAAGGTACGAGGCGGTCCCCGAAGCCGGAGACACGTATTCCGTCCAATCCCCGGGCCCGCAGCTCCCGGACGGCCACGACGGCCGCCAAGTAGCGTCCGAGCCAGGTACGTTCGGAGAGCGCGGCGCAGCGCACGTCCTCCGGCACGATCGCACCGAGGGCCACCGGGCAGGGATGCGCGCTCCCCGCGTTGAGGCGGTTCCAGGCGGCGTCCACGGAGGCGAAGGGGTCGCCCAGCGCACCGAGGGGGCTGCCCCCGGGTGCGGTCGACAGTTCGCCTTCGGGCCCGACGTACAGCCGGGTCCCGGTGCCGTCCCCGGCCGGTCCGGCGCCCAGTGCGGAGACATCCGCGAGCTGGACCGCGGGGTCGGTGACGAAGGCCGCGAAGTCGCCCTTGTCGCGGGCCTTGTCGGCGTCGGCGAGGAAGGCTTCGAAGTCCGACTTCTCCGTGACGCGGATCAGAGTCGCACCGATCACGGACATGTAGGCGGAGGTCGCGTAGTCCTGGGACTGCAGGAAGAAGGAGTCGTCGAGGGACAGGTCCCCGCCGGGCTCGCTCAACGAGCCCTCGTAGCCCACGACGAGGGGGCCGCCGGTGCGCCGCTCCTCTGGAGCGGTGCCCGGGCAGAAGACCACCGTGTGCGGGCCGACCAGGTCGGAGCCGAGCAGGGATGCCAGGTGACCGGGGTGCTCCAGGACCACCGTCGCGGCGGCGTCGCACCGCTCCCCCGGCCGCCCTCCGGGACGACCGGGCAGCGCCCGGCCCACGCCCCAGGACATCAAGTGCCGCTTGGCCACGGACATGCGGGTACCGTCCATGTTCCCCACCCCCTTTTGCCTCGAGTCGATGTGTGTGTGCGTCATGAAGCGACCGCCGCGAGAATGCGTTTCAGATCGTCCATGGCAACCTTCGGGCCGTACACGTTGAACACCCCGGTCAGATTCAGGATGATCTCGTCCACTCCGGCACTTCGGTACTCCGCGAGTTGTTCCGCGACGCGGTCGATGTCGCCGTGCACGAAGGCACCGCCCTCGAGCATTCGTTTTGCCGCGGCGGGAAGGTCCTCGCCCGCGATGTCGATTCCGGCCTTTTTCAGCATGTCGATGTAGTGCGGGGCCTGCATGTGGCGGGAATTGCTGGCGATCACCATGTCGGCCGGATCCCGGTCGGCCCGTTCCAGCGCCACGGGAACGATGGCCGTGAGCCGGGGTGTCGCCCTACCCGCCTTTGCGGCGCCCTCTTTCATGGCAGGCAGCACCGTGTCCCTGAGGTAGGCGGGCGGTGTCAGCCAGGTGATGGCGACATCGGCCACCTCGCCGGCCAGCCGCGCCATGCCCGGCCGCAGCACGCCCAGCCCGAGATCGATGTCCGGCGCCACCGCCGGGCCCATCGTGGCGTGGCAGGAGAAGTACTCTCCGTCGACGTCCACCGTCCCGCCCTCGAGGAGTCCCCGGACGATCGTCAGGTACTCACGGGAAGCCGTCAGCGGGCTGGCGTACGGCGTGGCCATGAGGCCCTGCTGGAACGACCGGCCGCCGGGACCGAAGCCCGCGACCACCGACTCGCCCGTGGTGAGGGCCAAGGACCGTGCCTGGTGCGCCGCTTCATAGGGGTGCCGCAGCGGCATCAGCGTGACACCGAGGCCGGTCGGCACCCGGAAGCCGGCACCGGCCGCGGCGGCGAACCCCTGGAAGGGCTCGACCAGCATCGCCTGGCCCTGCCACAACCGGTGCGCGCCGGTCCACTCGACCAGGGCGGCGTACGGCAGCAGCTGTTCCGGCCTGCGCGGCAGGAACGGCATGAGTACCGAATACGCGGTCATGTGTCACTCCGACATCAAACTCGCCCGTTGAGCAGGCGCATTGAATTCCCCCGACAATGTCACGGCGGTTCGGAGAACGAGAACTCGCTGAGTTTCTCGTCGCCTCGGCCGGACAACACAAAGGTATTCGCTCTGCGTCTCCGGCGCCCCCGCCGGAAGGACAGTCTGTTCCCCGTCCCGGGACGGGGAACAGCCGAACTCCGGCTCTCGGACGCGCCCTTCGGCCCATTCCACCTTGAACACCGGGAGGCTGGTCGCCCATACTCCGACGCACCGGACCTTGGAAAGGCCACATCAGCATGCCGCCACGCATCAGCGTCATATGTCCCACATACAACCGCAGCAAAGCCATTCTGCCCACGCTCGAATCCGTACGGGCACAGACGATGCGCGACTGGGAAATGCTGGTGGTGTCCGACGCGAGTGACGACGACACGGATGCGGTGGTCTCTTCCGTCACCGCGCTGGACCGGCGCATCCGGCTGCTGCGGACCCGTCGTTTCGGGTCACAGGGCGGGCCGACGAACATCGCGCTCGGTGAGGCGTCGGGGGAGTTCATCGCCTACATCGACCACGACGACCACTGGGAACCGGATCATCTGCTCCGCCTGTGGGAGGCCTTCGACGACGGGGCCCGTTTCGTGGCCACCCGTACCCGCAAGGCGACCGCGTCGGGCACCGTGACGAGTACGGCGCACCCCCTCTCCCTGTGCTGGCACCCGGAGATCCAGCTGATGAGTCCCCTGTTCGAGAACTCCTGCGCCGGGCATGTCGCCGGACTCGCCGAACAGGTGGGCGGCTGGCGGGAGTCACCGGTCGGCCTGGAGGACTGGGACCTCTGGCTGCGGTTCGCCGACGCCGGCGAGCGGTGCACGACGCTCCTGGACCGCACGGTCACCCTGCTGGACGACCCCGGCACCAGGACCCACAGCCTGCCGCGCGCGTTCACGCACGAGATAGCCCGCTTCGACGACGCCCTGTCCGCGCGCGCGGCCTTCCGGGCACTGGCCGACTCCCGGAACCAGGAGCGGGAGCTGCTCGCCTCCAAGGCGGACTTGATTGCCTGGTACGGAGCGCTGGCCGACCAGGGCCGGCTGGTCCTGCCACGCGGCTGGCGGGGTGGGACAGGGGCCCTGGAGGCCGCGGTGGACTCGCAGCTGAGTGTGAACGGCACGGTGTGGAAGGGCCTGGCCATCGTCGACCGCGGCACGCATGTCTCGCTGTGTGTTCCGCTGTCGACGATGACCGCGGAGCACGCGGACCGCTACACCCGCTACTTCCGGACCACCATGCACCATCAGATGGCCTTCCTCGAGGACGTACTGCCCGACGGGAGCGTGCAGCGGTGACGCCCGGCGTGGCGACCGACCGGGCGGAACTCCTGCGGTGGATCGACGAGGCCGGGGACCGTCTCCACACCCGGACCGAGCAGGTTCCGCTGACCGACCTGGCCGACTGGGACACCGACCCCGCGGCCGGCGCGATCCGGCACCGCAGCGGCCGCTTCTTCTCCATCGAGGGACTGGATGTGCGGCGGCCGGGTCACGCGGTGCCCCAGTGGCAGCAGCCGATCATCCATCAGCCGGAGACCGGGATGCTGGGTCTCCTCGTCCGGCGGATCGACGGTGTGCCGCACTGCCTGGTGCAGCTCAAACCAGAACCGGGCAACTGGGGCGGACTCCAGATCTCACCGACCGTCCAGGCAACCCGCAGCAACTACACGGGGGTGCACCGGGGCGCCGGGGTTCCCTACCTCGACCACTTCCTGGACGCCGCCGCGCGGCACCGGGTCGTCACCGACGTACGGCAGTCCGAACACGGCTCGTGGTTCCTGCGCAAACGCAACCGGAACATGATCGTGGAGGTTGCCCAGGACGTGGCAGCGCTACCCGGCTTCCGCTGGCTGACCTTCGCCGAACTGCGCCGGCTCCTGGCTGTGGACGACCTGGTGAACATGGACACCCGCTCCGTGCTGGCCTGTGTGCCGCGGGCTGCCTCGGGCGGAACCTCCCTGCACACGACGCAGGACCTCCTCGGCTGGATCGCCCGGACCCGGGCCCGCTCCGCCATCACGGTCGAGCGGCGGCCGCTCCACCGGCTCTCCGGCTGGCGGCGCGACGCCGAGCGGATGGCTCACGAGTCCGGCAGATTCTTCGACGTCATCGGCGTCCGGGTGGAGGCCGTGGGCCGTGAGGTCGGCCGCTGGAGCCAGCCGATGATCGCCCCGCACGGAACCGGAATCGTGGCGTTCCTGACGACGCGGATCCATGGCACACCACATGTGCTCGTGCAGGTGCGTGCGGAGCCGGGTTGTGCGGACGGAGCCGAGCTGGCGCCGACCGTGCAGTGCACCCCCGCCAACTACGACCTGCTGCCCGCGACCGCCATGCCGGCGTTCCTCGACAAGGTGCTGCACGCCGATCCGGCGTCGATCAGATTCGACACGACCCTCTCCGACGAAGGGGGCCGCTTCCATCACTCCCGCAGCCGCCATCTCGTCGTCGAACTGGACGAGCGGGCCGAGCGGCCGGAACACCCCGGCTACCGGTGGCTGACCCTCGACCAACTGCACGAACTGCTGCACCGCGGCCGCTACGTGAACATGCAGACACGCAGCCTGCTCGCTTGTCTGCAGAGCCTGGCGCCTTCGACGGGCACCGGCTCATGGTGAGCCGCCCGCTGATCACCGTCCTCGGCGCATCCGGTTTCATCGGCTCCGCCGTCGCCGCCGCACTCGCCCGGCGCCCCGTCCGGCTCCGGCTCGTGGCGCGCCGCCCGGCCCGATGTGTCGTTCCGGGTGACCCCGGCCGAGTCGTGGCGGAGGTGGAGAGCCGCATCGCCGACCTCAGCAGGACCGGTGTCCTCTCGGAGCTGGTGGCCGACTCGGACGCTGTGATCCACCTCGTCGCGCACCTCGGCGGCGCGAGCACCTGGCGGACGGCCGAGGGGGACCCTGCGGCCGAGCGGCTCAACACCGGCCTTGTCCAGGAACTCGTCGACGTCCTGCGCACGGCACGGGACGAGGGCGCACCGCCGGCGACCGTTGTGTTCGCGAGCACTGTGACCGGCCATCAGGCCGCACGACCCGCCGGCGAGGACGCCCGTTCCACGACCCCGTACGAGCGCCAGAAGCTGGCCGCCGAGCGGATGCTCGCCGACGCCACGGCGGCGGGTGTGCTGCGGGGCGTCACGCTGCGGCTGTCCACCGTGTTCGGGCCCGCCGCGGCGCCTACGGCCGTGGACCGCGGCGTCGTGTCCGCCATGGTCGGGCGAGCGCTGGCGAACGAGCCGATCACCATGTGGCACGACGGCACGGTGCGGCGCGACCTGCTCTATGTCCGGGACGCGGCCGAGGCGTTCACAGCGGCCCTCGACCACGCCCCCGCGCTCGCCGGACGCCACTGGCTGGTCGGGAGCGGCCGCAGCATCCCCCTCGGAGAGGTCTTTCGCCGCGTCGCGGCAGCCGTGGCGGGCCACACCGGCCTGCCGCCCGTCCCGGTGGAACGGGTCGAGCCCCCCGCGTTCGCATCGACCGCCGATTTCCACGACGTCTTCTCGGACTGCACACCGTTCCGCTCGGTGACGGGATGGGCCCCGCGGGTCTCTCTCCACACCGCTCTCGCCCACACCGTCACCGCCCTGGCCGGCCCCCATGGAAAGGACCGCCCTCTATGACCACCTTCGTCTGGGACTACCTACGCGAGTACGAGGCCGAACGGGCGGACATCCTCGACGCGGTCGAGACGGTGTTCGGCTCGGGGCAGCTCGTGCTCGGCAAGAGCGTGGACGGCTTCGAGACGGAGTTCGCCGCCCATCACTCGGTCCGGCACTGCGTCGGTCTGGACAACGGCACCAATGCGGTCAAGCTGGCCCTCCAGGCTCTGGGAATCGGTCCCGGCGACGAGGTGATCACGGTCTCCAACACGGCCGCGCCCACGGTGGTCGCGATCGACGCGGTCGGCGCCACGCCGGTGTTCGTCGACGTGCGCGAGGACGACTTCCTCATGGACGTCGACCAGGTCGCCGAGGCGATCACCAGCCGGACGCGCTGCCTGCTGCCGGTCCATCTCTACGGCCAGTGCGCCGACATGGACGCCCTCGGAGCACTCGCCGACGTGCACGGGCTCGCCCTGATCGAAGACTGCGCACAGGCGCACGGTGCCCGTCGGCACGGCCGCCTGGCCGGCACCTTCGGCGACGCCGCGGCCTTCTCCTTCTATCCGACGAAGGTGCTCGGGGCCTACGGCGACGGCGGCGCCGTGCTCACGCCCGACGACCAGGTGGCCCGCCGTCTGCGCCGACTGCGGTACTACGGCATGGAGGAGCGGTACTACGTCGTCGAGACGCCCGGCCACAACAGCCGGCTCGACGAGCTCCAGGCCGAGATCCTGCGCCGCAAACTCGGCCGGCTCGACTCCTACGTCGAGAGCCGCCGTGCCATCGCCCGGCGCTACGACGAGGCCCTCGGCGACACCGCACTGGCCCTCCCCCGCGTCGCGCCGGGCAATGACCACGTGTACTACGTCTACGTGGTGCGCCACCCCCGCCGAGACGCCGTGATCGAGGCGCTGAAGTCCCGGGGCATCTCGCTGAACATCAGTTATCCGTGGCCGGTGCACACCATGTCGGGCTTCGCACACCTCGGATACGGACGCGGGGCACTCCCGGTCACGGAAGCCCTTGCCGGCGAGATCTTCTCGCTGCCGATGTATCCCTCGCTGCAGTCCGAGACGCAGGACACGGTGATCGACGCCCTGCGCGACGTACTGGCGGATCTGTCGTGAGGGCCCGCGCGCTCGCCGTCCCGGGGGCCGTGGAGTTCACTCCCTCCCCCTACCCCGACGACCGGGGCCTGTTCGTGTCCACCTTCGAGGAGAAGGTCTACGCGGAAACCCTCGGCGGGCCTCTTTTCCCGGTCCGACAAGCCAGTCACAGCGTCTCCCGCCGAGGAGTCGTCCGCGGCGTGCACTACACCGCCGTGTCACCGGGCACCGAGAAATACGTCCACTGCCCCCGCGGCGCCGCCCTGGACATCGTCGTGGACCTGCGAGTGGGTTCTCCGGCATTCGGTACCTGGGACTCCGTGCTGCTGGACGCGCGGGACTTCCGCGCCGTCCACCTCCCCGCCGGAGTGGGACACGCCTTCGTGGCCCTCGAGGACGACACCGTCATGTCCTATCTGATGTCGGCCGGCTATGTCGCGGAGCACGAACTCGCCGTGTCCGTACTCGATCCGGAGCTGGGTCTGCCCATCCCCGATCACCTTGCTCCCGTCCTCTCGGAACGGGACCGGTTGGCGATGACCCTCGCGGAAGCCGCCGAGCAGGGCCTGCTTCCTCGCTACGCACCCCCTCAGGAGACCCGATGACCAACTGCCGTGTCTGCGCCGGACCTCTGACCGAGTTCCTCGACCTGGGGGCCCAACCAAATTCCGACGCGTTCCCGAGGCCCGGCGAGATCGACGGTGAGTTCTTCTTCAGACTCGCGGTCGGCCGGTGCGGATCCTGCACGATGGTGCAGCTGATGGAGGAGGTCCCGCGGGAGCGGATGTTCCACCGGGACTACCCGTACCGCTCGTCGGGCTCCTCGGTGATGCGCCGGCACTTCGAGGACACCGCACGGCAGCTGCTCGCCACCGAGGCAGCAGGGGCGGATCCGTTCGTCGTCGAGATCGGCTGCAACGACGGCGTCATGCTGGCGACCGTCGGCCGGGCAGGGGTGCGCCATCTCGGTGTCGATCCGTCCGAAGGCGTCGCCGACACGGCACGCAGCAAGGGTGTCCGGGTGCGTACCGCGTTCTTCGAGGAGGCCACGGCGCTCGACATCGCCTCCACCGAGGGCCGGGCGGACGTCGTCTACGCGGCCAACACCCTCTGCCACATCCCGTATCTGGAATCGATCTTCCGGGGTCTGGACGCCCTGCTGAAGCCGGACGGGACCTTCGTCTTCGAAGACCCGTACCTGGGCGCGATCATCGAGCGCACGGCGTTCGACCAGATATACGACGAGCACTTCTACTTCTTCACGGCCCGCTCGGTGCAGGAACTGGCCCGCCGGCACGGCTTCGAGCTGGTGAACGTCCTGCGCCTGCCGGTGCACGGCGGTGAGGTCCGCTACACCCTCGCGCGGCGTGGCACCCGCGTACCGACGGCGGCGGTAGCCGACCTGCTCGCAGAGGAGGCCGCCGCGGGTCTGGCCGAGCCGGAGACGCTCGAGCGCTTCGCCGTCGCCGTCCGCCGCACCCGCGACGACCTGGTGGGTCTGCTTCAAGGGCTCCGCGCGGACGAGCGGCGGGTGGTCGCGTACGGCGCCACGGCCAAGAGTGCCACCGTCGCCAACTACTGCGGCATCGGCCCCGACCTGGTCTCCTCCGTCTACGACAGCACACCCGCCAAACAGGGCCGGCTGACCCCCGGTTCACACATCCCGGTCCGGCCCTCGGAGGCTTTCGGCGAGCATCTCCCGGACTACGCACTGCTCTTCGCGTGGAATCACGCGGAGGAGATCATGGCCAAGGAGGAGGCGTTCCGTGCCCGGGGCGGCAGGTGGATCCTCTACACCCCGGAGGTCCGCGTGCTCTGAGCGGGCCCGGTGCGGGAGCGCAGCATGCGGTGGACGGTGTCCGTCCGGTCCAGGAGGGTGGTGCGGACCACCGGGGGCGCGTCCTCCGCCGCGGTCCTGGCCGCGTCGAGGAAGGTCTCGTCGACGGCGTACACCGGGAACAGGCGGTGGGTGAAGACCATCGCCGGGGTCATGCCGCCGCGGGCGAAGCCGGGGACCAGCTCCAGGTAGCGGCGGGTGTAGGGGGCCAGGATGCCGTCCTGGCCGGGGCGCCAGAACGCCGCCGCGACCTGGCCGACGGCGGCGAGGGGGACCGCGCGGTCCACGGCCAGCCGCTGCCAGACCTCCGCCTTCGCCGCCGGGTCCGGGCTCGCCGCCCGGACCGTCAGGGCCCGGATCCAGGCATCGGGGTCGGAGTCGCGGTCCAGGAGGTGGGACAGCGCCGCGTCCAGGCCGTCGCCCTTGCCGAAGTCCTCGCTCCCATCGGCCAGTTCCGCCTGGCGGACGAGCAGGCGCCACTGCAGGTCCACGTCCTCCCCGGCCTGCGCCCGCAGCCAGTCCAGGTCCTCGGGGGTCGCCGCGGTGCGGGCCAGTCCGCGCAGGGCGACCCGGCGGCGGCCCGGCTGCCCGGCCAGGTCCCGGCAGGTGGCGGCCACCAGGGCGGTGAGCTCGGGACGGTCCGGGTCCGGGGCCCACAGTTCCGCGATGTCCGCCGCGAGCGCGAGACAGGGTTCGACCACCCCGTCCGAGGTCTCGGCCGCCAGCGCGGCCGTGACGCAGCGGCCCGCCTCGGCGGCGGTGACCTCGCCGGTGACCAGCATGTCCCACACCGCCGCCGTCGCGACACCCCGGGAGATCGGGGTGGGCAGCTCGCCCGCCGACGACAGCAGCGCGGCACGCGTGGCCGGGTCGGGGCGCGTCGTGGCGAAGGTGAGGTCGTCGTCGTTGAGGAGGACCAGGTCGGAGTCCGCGCCCGGAGGCAGGTCGAGGGGGGTGCGCTCGCCGGACACCTCCACCTGCACCTGCGCCCGGCGCCGCAGACGGCCGTCCCGGCGGGTGTACACGCCCACCGCCAGCACATGGGGACGGGGCCGGCCGGCCGGACCGTTCGCCACGAGCACGCACGTGTCGCCGTCCCGCTCCAGCGTGAGGCGGTCGGTGCCGGCCGTCTCCAGCCAGTCCTTCCGCCAGCCGTCGAGGTCGCGGCCGCTCGCCTCGGACAGCGCCCGGATGAGGTCCTGGAGCGTGGTCGTGCCCCAGGCGTGCCGGGCGAAGTACGCCGTCATGCCGGTGACGAAGGCGGCCTCGCCCACGTACGCCATGAGCTGCCGCAGGACGGAGGCGCCCTTGGGATACGTGATCGCGTCGAAGATCGACGCCGCCTGCGCCACGTCGTGGATGGGCTGGTGGATCGGGTGGGAGGTCGGCCCCTGGTCGGCGAGGTACGCCCGCAGCTTGCCGACCGCCAGATGTCCCGCCCAGGCGTCGGCGTACGACGTCGCGCGCTCGGCGGCCCAGTTGCAGGCGAACTCCGCGAACGCCTCGTTCAGCCAGAGGTCGTCCCACCAGCGCATGGTGACGATGTTGCCGAACCACATGTGCGCCAGCTCGTGCAGCAGGACCTTGGCGAGCAGCTCGCGCTCGGCCGGTGTGGGCTCGGCGCGGCGCAGGAAGTCGTCGGACCAGGTGACACAGCCGTAGTTCTCCATCGCGCCGCCGTATTCGGGCACGAAGACCTGGTCGTACTTCCGCTGCGGGAACGGCATCCCGAACGCCTCGGCGTAGAAGGCCAGTCCCTGCGCGGTGAGGGTGAAGATCTCGTCGGCGTCGCGGTCGAGGACCGGGGCCAGCGAGCGGCGGGCGTACAGGCCGAGGTCGTGGCCGCCCGCGTCGCGGCGGATCTCGTGGAAGGGGCCGGCGTTGACGACCGTGTTGTACGACGAGAGCGGCGGGGTGTCCGGGAAGGTCCAGCGGCGTACGGCGCCGGACTCCTCGACGCGCGGGTCCCCCGAGTTGCTCGTGACCGTCCAGGCGTGCGGCGCGGTCACCGTGAACGCGTGCGGGGCCTTGAGGTCGGGCTGGTCGAAGCACGCCCAGACGAAGCGGGCCTCGTCCGGTTCGAAGCTCATCCACACGTAGACCTCGCCGTCCGCGGGGTCGACGGCCCGGTGCACGCCCTCACCCGTGGCGGTGTCCGACTGGACGCTCTCCACGCGGAGGACGTTGTGCGCGGCCAGGTCCGGCAGGGGGATCCGTCCGTCGTCGGAGGGCGGCAGGGCAACGCCGTTCAGCGTGGCGCTCCGCACCTGCGCGGCGCAGTCCACGAACGTCCGCGCTCCGGGTTCGCGGCACGTGAACGTCACCGTGGACACGCACCGCACGTCCGGTCCCTCCGGCAGGGCGGTGAGGTCCACCTCCACGTCGTACCGCTCGACCGCGAGCAGCGCGCTCCGGCCCTCGGCCTCGGCCCGGCTCAGGCTCCGGGTGTTCGTCGGCGCCATGCGTCCTCCTCGGTACGGGTGCGAGCACCTGCGGGCAGAGTGCGGGGTGGGTCCTCGTCCGCAGCGTAGACGGCCGCCGCCCGTGGTGCGGGGCGGCGGCCGTCGGCGTACGCGATCAGGCCACGGCGGCGACCGGTTCACGAACGGCCGGCCTCAACACGGCCGGCTCACCGTCGCGTTCGTGGTCCTCCGCGTCCCGCAGGAGCGCGGCCAGGGCGATGCGGGCGCGCGCCACGCGTGAACGGACCGTTCCGATCGGGCAGTCGGTCATCAGAGCCGCCTCCGCGTAGGGCACACCCAGGAGTTGGGTGAGGACGAATGCCTCGCGCCGCCGGGCGGGCAGGGTGGCCAGCAGCTCCGCGAGGGCGATGCCGTCGTCGAATCCCGGGAGTCCGCGCGGCTGGGCGCGTTCCACGGCGTACTGCCAGTCGTCGGTGTCCGACAGCCGGGGCCGGGCCGCGGCGTGCCGCACGCTGTCGACCACCGCCCGGCGGGCGATCGACAGCAGCCAGGCACGGGCCGAGCAACGGCCCTCGAAACGGTGCAGGCTGCCCAGCGCCCGCAGGAAGGTGTCCTGTGCCAGGTCGTCGGCGGCCTGGGGGTCGGCGCTGAGATGGCCGACGTAGCGGCGGACGTCGCGTTGCAGGGCACGGACGAACTGCTCGACGGCTCGGGGGTCACCGGCCCCGGCGGCCAGCGCCCAGGCCGTTATCGACTGGTCGGTGGGCTCGTCGGACCGCTCGTCGGCCGGTCCGGTCTGCGGCGGGTGCGTCGGTTCGCCGTGCGGTGTGGGCAGGGCAGGAGTGATCACCTGGTGTCCTTCGCGGGTGTTCCGGGGTCCGGGCCCGCGCGCGTTCGGGCGGCGGGCCCGGTCAAGGGAGTCCGGCCGTACGGCGGTCTCGTCGAGGCGGTGTCCGTACGTGCCGTGGCCCGGGCCGGGCGGACGCTCCGCGCGTCGCGGCGGCCTCGGGGAACCGGCTGTTCAGATGACAGCGGTGCCCATGGGCGGACCCCGGGAGGTGAGCGCGTGAACGAGGATCGACTGCCGCGGGACGCGCACCTCGTGGCCGCGGCGGGGCAGCCGCGGCCGGTGCGGGGGCGCGGGCACCCGGAGCGGCACCCGCAGCGGTGCGACGAGGCGGGCCGCGACGGCCCGCAGGATGCGGAACGCGGCACGTTCGCCGTACGCGAGCCACAGGCCGCACACCAGGGCGGCGAGCAGGTGGGCGGCGAGCATGCCGAGCGGGGACATGCCGACGGACATGCCGAGCGGGGAACCACCGGCGGAGGCCGCCTCCCCCATGCCCGCCATGCCGTGCTCCATGGGCCCCATGGACGTCATGGACTCCATGGACGTCATCGAGCCCATGTCGTGGGCCGCGCCCGGCAAGTGGGAGCCGCCCGTCGCCGGCGCTGATCCGCACAGCAGGTACCGCAGCCAGCGGTCCGCGAGGGACGCCCCGTCCGGCGGTGCGGGGTGGGCCGCCGCCTGCGCGAGCGAGTACGAGGAGTGGAGTGCCGCCTGTGCCAGGACCGCGACCGGCACCACCGTGCGAAGTCCGCGTTCCCGCCCGGCCAGGCACCACGCCGAGGCGCCGGTCGCCACGGCGCCCGCCGCCGGCACCCACCAGGGCACGGACGCGCCCGACATGAGCACGTGGCCGAGGGTGGCGAGCAGCACGCAGACGGCCGCGAACACCGCGGCCCGAACCGTGCGAGAACACCACCCAGCAGTCATGGCGGCCTCATCCTCGCATCCGGACCCCCCACGTCGCGGACGTCCGACGCGTCGGATGTGAGTACGGACGTCCTGCCACGTCCGCTCAACGCGGCTTTCGGACCAGGCCTCTTGAGATCCGCACGGCATTTCGGCCACTCCGGCGCCGCGCACGTGGCCCGGCGGCTCGCTCGCCGTGGTGATCTCGTACGGTGACGTCGGCGGCACGGCACCCGCGCACCCCGGTGGCCGCACCGGGGGGCCGAGTCTCGTGGCGTCGCTCGTCGTTCCCCCGCGAAAGGTCGTCCCCGGTGACAGTCAACGCCCCGCGCCGGCAGATACGTTCGGTGGCCGTCGGAGCCGCCGGGGCTCGGCCCTGCACCCTGGTCGTGTGCCGGGGGTGCTGCTGCGGCGACCCGCGCAAGTACCCCGGGATCGACCACGAGTGGCAGGTGGAGCGGCTCCGGGCGGGCGCCGAGGCGTCGGGCGGACGGTTCGCCGTGCGGACGACGGACTGTCTCGGACCGTGCGATCAGGCCAACGTCGTCGTCGTGCAGCCCTCCGCGGCCGGACGTCAGCGGGGCGGCCGGGCGACCTGGGTCGGCTTCGCCATGGGCGACGACTGCACCGAGGAGCTGATCGGCTGGGCCACGGCCGGGGGACCGGGCATCGCCGCGCCGCCCGCGGCGCTGGAGCTGCAGTTCGTCCGGCCACCGGGCGAGACGCGGGCCCGCACCCGTGGACGGTCCCGCCGCTAGGCGGTCCGCCGCCGTACTTCCCCGGGGGGGGTTCCGCGCACCGTCCCCACGGCACCCCCGCACCCCGGCGTGCCGCCCGGGGGCTCCACAACGCCCGCTGTGCCGTGTGCACTTGACCGGTCGGCGGCCGGCCGGTGTGGAACCGGTGGGGCGCGTGCGGCAGTCTTCCTCCTCGTGGGGAGCCTTCCGAGCCAGAGCGAGTCGCCCGAGTCCGCCGCGCCCATGGTGGTGTGCGGCGACGACGGCCTCGCGCACCGGCTGGCCGCCGAACTGCGGGTCGTCTACGGCGAGCAGGTGACCCTCGTCGTGCCGCCCGCCGCCCGGCGCGTGCAGCCGCCCGTGGTGGGCCGGACCCGGGCGCCGGGCCTGTTCGACCGGGTGTCCGCCGCCGTCACCAGGGCCGCGGGCAACGGCGACGCGGGAGCCGCCCGCGCCACGCCCCACCGGGACGCGTCCGCCGCCCATGCGGCGGGGTCCAGGGACACCGGGGCCCGTACCGCGGAACCCACCGGTGCCGAGCGGGTGCTGGAGGCCGCCGAGGCCACCGAGGCCGTGCTCGCCGAGGCCGGCGTGGAGCGGGCCGCCGCCCTGGCGCTCGTGTACGACGACGACGAGACGAACATTAGGGCCGCGCTCACCGCCCGCCGGCTCAACCCGCGCCTGCGGCTGGTGCTGCGGCTCTACAACCGGCGGCTGGGCCAGCACATCGAGGCGCTCCTCGACCAGGCCTCGGCGCTGGCAGCGGCGGGCGCCGAGGGAAGTCCCGAGGGCTTCGACGGCTTCGACGCGTCCACCACCGTCCTCTCCGACGCGGACACGGCCGCACCCGCGCTGGCCGCGACGGCCGTGGCCGGCACCAGCAAGGTCGTCCAGACGGACGGGCTGCTGCTGCGGGCCGCCGAACGCCCGCCCCCGGAACCCGGCCAGGTCGCCGACCCCGGCCTGTGCACGCTCGCGCTGCTGTCCGCGACCGCCAGCGATCCGGCCGGCGCCGACGGCTCCGAGAGCAGCGGCGACCAGGGCCCCCGGCTCCTGCCCGACGAGGCAGCGGTGACCGCGGCGACCGGACGCGGCACCGTCGTGCTGGAGACGGTGTCGTACTCCGGTCCCTCGCTGCCCTCCGGGCGCAGTGTCGTCCCGTTCGCCTCCCTGCTGTCGCGCCGGCTGCGCTGGTCCTTCGCCGGGCTGGTCGCCTGCGTGGTCGCGCTGGCGGTGGCGTCGACGGCGGTCACCGGCGAGGAGCCGCTGCACGCCACCTATCTGACCCTGCTCGACCTGTTCGCGATCAACGATCCGGCCATCGGGAAACCGCTCGGCCGCCAGCTGCTGCAGCTCCTCTCCGGCCTCGTCGGGCTGCTGCTCCTGCCGGTGCTGCTCGCCGCGGTGCTGGAGGCGCTCGGCACGTTCCGCAGCGGGTCCGCGGTGCGCCGGCCGCCCCGGGGGCTGTCCGGGCACGTGGTCCTGCTCGGGCTCGGCAAGATCGGCACGCGGGTGCTGACGCGGCTGCGGGAGCTGCACATTCCCGTCGTGTGCGTCGAGTCCGACCCGGAGGCCCGGGGCCTCGCGACGGCACGGCGGCTGCGGGTGCCCGTGGTGCTGGGCGACGTCACGCAGGAAGGCGTCCTGGAGGCCGCGAAGATCCATCGGGCGCACGCGCTGCTGGCGCTGAGCAGCGTGGACACCACGAACCTGGAAGCGGCCCTCTACGCCCGGTCGCTCCGCCCCGACCTGCGCGTCGTGCTGCGCCTGTACGACGACGACTTCGCGACCGCCGTGTACCGCACCCTGCGGGCCGCGCACCCGGGGGCGCTGACCCGCAGCCGCAGCGTCTCGCATCTCGCGGCGCCCGCGTTCGCCGGGGCGATGATGGGGCGGCAGATCCTCGGGGCGATCCCGGTCGAGCGGCGGGTGCTGCTCTTCGCCGCCCTGAGCGTGGGCGGGCATCCGCAGCTGGCGGGGCGGACGGTGGGCGAGGCGTTCCGGCCCGGCGCGTGGCGGGTGCTCGCCCTGGACACGGCGGCGCCCGGCGAACGCCAGGCCGGCCTGGCGGCGCCGCCGGACGGCTCCCCCGGCGGTGAGCGCCCCTCCGGGCTCGTCTGGGACCTGCCGTCCACGTATGTCCTGCGACCCGAGGACCGGGTGGTGCTGGCGGCCACCCGGCGCGGGCTGGCGGAACTGCTGGGCCGCCGGCCCCGGGAGCGGGCGGAAGCCTGACCGGCCCCACCCGCTCCCTCGGCCCTGCCCCTCCGGCCACACTCCCCCGCCGGCAGGCGCCCGCCGGCATCTACCCCCGTGCGCTCCCCAGATGGCGCTCCGCGAAGTCCAGTTCCAGCCTCACCTGCTTGATGCGTTCGTCCACGACGAGCGATCCGTGGCCCGCGTCGTAGCGGTAGACCTCGTGGACGGCGTCGCGGGCGGCGAGCCGTGCGACGTAGTTGTCGATCTGGCGGATGGGGCAGCGCGGGTCGTTGACCCCGGCGGAGATGTAGACCGGGGCCTTGACCGCGTCGACGTACGTCAGCGGCGAGGAGGCCTCGAAGCGCTCGGGGACCTCCTCGGGGGTGCCGCCGAGCAGCGTGCGGTCCATGGCCTTCAGCGCCTCCATCTCGTCGTGGTACGCCGTCACGTAGTCGGCGACCGGGACGGCGGCGATGCCGAGGGTCCACGCGTCCGGCTGTGTGCCGAGGCCCAGCAGCGTGAGGTAGCCGCCCCAGGAACCGCCGGTGAGGACGAGCCGGGAGGGGTCCGCGAGGCCGGACGACACCGCCCAGGAGCGGACGGCCTCGATGTCCTCCAGCTCGATCAGGCCGACCCGGTGCTTGAGCGCGTCCGTCCACTCACGGCCGTACCCCGTGGAGCCGCGGTAGTTGACCCGGACCACCGCGTACCCGTGGTCCACCCAGGCGGCGGGGCCCGCGGCGAAGGAGTCGCTGTCGTGCCAGGTCGGACCGCCGTGGATGTCGAAGACGGTGGGCAGGGGCCCGGACGCCCCGGCCGGCTTCTGCACCAGGGCGTGGATGCGCCCGCCGGGGCCGTCCACCCAGACGTCCTCCACCGGCACCGAACCCGGGGACTTCATGCCCGGCGGGTCCAGGACCACGGCGCCCGTGGTGGAGCGGACCGCGGACGGCTCGGCGGCCGACGACCACAGGTACTCCACCGTGCCGTCCGGGCGGGCGGTGGCGCCCGAGACCGTGCCGGCCGGCGTGGGCACCGGGGCCAGCTCGCGGGTCGCCAGGTCGTACCTCCACAGCTCGCTGCGCGCCTCGAAGCTGTGCGAGACGAGGAGCGCGGAGCCGTCGGGATACCACTCCGCGCCGACGTCACCCGGCAGATCCAGCGCCAGGTCCGTCTCCTCGCCGGTGGTGACGTCCCACACCAGCGGCTCCCAGCGCCCGCGCCGCTGGTGCCCGATGAGCAGCCGGGTGTCCCCGTCGACCGGGGCGAAGCCGAGCACCTCCAGGCCGAGCTCGACGGTGCCGCCCTTGGTGTCGTCCAGCTCGGCGACCGGGGAGCCGTCGGGCCGCAGCACCCGCAGCGCCGAGTGCATCGCGTCGCCGTGCTCGGTGTGCTCGACGGCGATCAGCGAGCCGTCGTGCGAGAAGTCGCCGACCCCGGCGGACTCGCGGTGCCGATAGATCTCCACGGGGGCCTCGCCGGTCCTGGCGACGTGGATCGTCGAGCCGTCCTCGTCCGTCGAGCGGCCCACGACCGCCGTACGCCCGTCCCTGCCGACGGCCAGGCCCGACGGGTACGACGGCTCCAGGCCCGGGACCGCGGCCTCGTCGGGGCCGCCGCCGAAGGGCTGGCGGCGCCACACCCCGAACTCGTCGCCGTCCTTGTCGTCGAACCACCAGATCCACTCGCCGTCCGGCGAGAGCACTCCGTCCGTCGTGCCGTTCGGCCGGTGGGTGACCTGGCGCTGCTCGCCCGTGTCGCGGTCCCATGCGTACAGCTCGTACGTCCCGGTCGCGTTCGAGACGAACAGCGCGCGGTGCGGGGCGTCCTCCGCCCAGTCCGGCAGGGACACCCGCGGCGCCCGGAAGCGCTTCTCCCAGTCGGGCACGCCCACGCCGGCCGGCCCGGACCCGTGCTCCTGCGTGGTCCCGTTGCTCTCAGTCATGGCCCCATAGTGCCTGGCCCGCACGACAACGCGCCGCCGAGCCCCTCAGCCTGTGGAAAACTCCGCGCCGCCCCAGGAGCGGCCACGGGAGCGACGGACCCCGCGCCCTGCTCCGGCACGGCGGCACCGTACCGTGGACGGCGTGTACCGGTTTCTGCTGACGCCCCGCTGGTGGGGGATCAACGTCTTCGTGCTGTTGGCCATCCCCTTCTGCATCTTCATGGGGTCATGGCAGCTGAGCCGGTTCGAGGACCGGGTGCAGGACCACCGGACGGCGACCGATCAGGCCGCGGCCGCCGAGAAGCAGGCCGCCCGCCCGCTCGACGAGCTGCTGCCCGTGGACCGCAGCACGTCCGGCGCCCGGGCGACCGCCACCGGCCGGTACGGCAGGCAGCTGCTCGTGCCCGGCCGCGAGCTGGACGGCCGACGCGGCTTCTACGTGCTGACGCTGCTGCGCACCGACGGCGGCAAGGCGCTGCCCGTGGTGCGGGGCTGGCTGCCCGGCGAGGCCGACCCCGCGAAGGCTCCCGCGGCGCCCACCGGCGAGGTCACCGTGACCGGCACCCTGCAGGCGTCCGAGAGCCCCGGGTCGAACGGCGTGAGCGCGGCCGGCGGCCTGCCCGCCGGCCAGACCGGCGCGATCAGCACCGCGTCGCTCGTGAACCTCGTGCCGTACGACGTCTACGACGCCTGGATCACCCTCGACGACGCCGCCGGCGGGATGCGGGCGGTCCCCGCGACCGCGGCCCAGGGCACGGGTCTGGACCTGAAGGCGTTCCAGAACCTCGGCTACACCGGCGAATGGTTCGTCTTCGCCGGCTTCGTCGTCTTCATGTGGTTCCGGCTGCTGCGCCGCGAGGCGGAGTTCGCCCGGGACGCGGCGCTCGGCCTGGTCCCGGACGAGGAGCCCGCCGGACGGAACGCTCAGGAACCGGCCAGCAGCCCGGTCCAGTAGACCGTTCCCGAGCAGGCGTTCGACACCGTGGTGGACACGGTGGGAGCGCCGCCCTGCGCGGTGTGCGCCACCACTACGCTTCCGTCGACGGTGTCCTCCCGCACGAGCTGGGACGAGACCCCGGAGTCGGTCGTGGTGCCGCCGCTGCTGTCGCCGGTGCCGCCCGAGGGCGTCGGGTCGGGCGAGGGGTCGCCGCCCCCGCTCGGCGGGCAGGTCGCCGAGGGCACCCAGGCGAACTTGACCACGTACGACCCGCCCGGCTGGAGCACCAGCGAGCCGGCCTCCAGGGACGGGTCGGGCAGCGACGAAGCCGGGTCACCCGCGGCGTGCCGCACCGCCGCGATCTTGGACTGGTCCGTGGCGCCCAGTGCCGACACGCCCACGCTGCCGGGTCCGGTGACGGTGCAGCCGGTGGCGGAGACGTTCGAGACGGAGAAGCTGCCGTAGACCGCGCCGGTCGAGTCCGGGGAGCCCGCCGAGCCCACGGCACTGCCGAGCTGCGCGGCCGTGCAGGCCGCCGCGTCGGCCACCGAGGCGCTCGGACCGGCGCCGGCCGAGGCCCCGCTGTCGGCGCCCTTGTCCTTGTCCTGCTTGCCGTCGCCCTTCTTGCCCTTGTCCTTGGACGTGCCACCGGAGCCGGCCGTTCCGCCGCCGTCCTCGCCCTTGCCCTGGTTCACGCCGCCCTGCGTCGCCTCGGAGTGGCCCACCATGGACGGGTTGGCGTTCGAACCGTTGGAGTTCGAGACGTGCACCAGGGCCGGTACGGCGGTGCCGATGAAGAGCGCGGCAGCCGCCATGCCGACCACCGCCTGGCGCTTGCGGGCGCGCCGGGCGGGCACCGCCCGGCGCAGGTGATCCAGGGTGCCGTCGGTCGGTTCGATCTCCTCGACGGCGCTGTGCAGCAGCCTGCGCAGCGCCAGTTCGTCGGAGCCGAGCCCTTCGGGGCCCTGTTCTTCGGGGCCGTGAGTCACAGTTCCGTTCCCAGCGTGCGATTGCGTGTGATCGTGCTCGGGGCGGGGCTCGTCGGGCCGCCGCCGCTCCTCGTGCTCGCTCATGCCGGTGCCTCCATGGCGACGCGCAGCGCGGCGATGCCGCGCGAGCCGTACGCCTTGACGGACCCCAGCGATATCCCCAGCGTGTCGGCGACCTGCGCCTCGGTCATGTCCGCGAAGTAGCGCAGCACCAGCACCTCGCGCTGCCTGCGCTGGAGACCCTTCATCGCCTTGATCAGGGCGTCCCGCTCCAGCTGGTCGTACGCACCCTCCTCGGCGCTCGCCATGTCCGGCATGGGCTTGGAGAGCAGCTTCAGACCGAGGATGCGCCGCCGCAGCGCGGACCGCGAGAGGTTCACGACGGTCTGACGCAGATAGGCCAGCGTCTTCTCCGGGTCGCGGACGCGTTTGCGTGCCGAGTGCACCCGGATGAAGGCCTCCTGGACGACGTCCTCGCAGGACGCGGTGTCGTCGAGGAGGAGCGCCGCGAGACCCAGCAGCGACCGGTAGTGGGCGCGATAGGTCTCGGTCAGATGGTCGACGGTCGTGCCTGCCGCAGGACTGTCCTCAGCGCCGTCGCGCTGGTTCGGTATGCGGGCCGGCCGCGCTGCGGGCATGGGGGCGATCACCGGCATGCCGCCGGGCGCGCCGGGGCTGCGGGGTCGGCGGGGTGGACGCAGGGCGGTGCCCCTCGTCTGTACCGCGGTGAAATCGAGTACCTCTGCCACGCCAGTTGGACACGTCTGCCCCCGTCAGGGTTGTACGCGTCAGGCATCGCATTTGCGTCAGGCACCCCGTTTGACATGGTGTCAAATGCCCACATGCGTACCAGCTCTTCCCTCGTGCCCCGTTTGCCGTGAAGTTCGGACGCCCCCGAAGTGCGTCCGCAAAGACGCTCCCCGCCCTCCGCGCGGTTGCGGAGAACGGGGAGAAGAATCTTCGAACGCCGGAGCGGTCCGATTCAAGTGGTCCGGACCATTAACCCAGACACAGTTCCGGCACGATCTCCAGAGATCCTACAAACGAATCCCCCACCGGCCGGCGAATTTTGCGGCGACAGGGCGTCCGGGGCGCGGACTTACGCCCCCGTGATCTCCGCCGCCACCAGCTCCGCGATCTGCGCCGTGTTCAGGGCGGCACCCTTGCGCAGGTTGTCGCCGCAGACGAACAGTTCGAGTGCCGTGGAATCGTCGAGCGCTCGGCGCACCCGCCCGACCCAGGTCGGGTCCGTGCCCACCACGTCGGCGGGGGTGGGGAACTCACCGGCGGCCGGGTTGTCGAAGAGGACGACTCCGGGGGCGGTGGCGAGGATCTCGCGGGCCTTGTCCACGGTGACCTCGCCCTCGAAGCGGGCGTGGACGGTCAGCGAGTGCGTGGTCACGACGGGGACGCGGACGCACGTCACGGCGACCTTCAGGGCGGGCAGCCCGAGGATCTTGCGGGACTCGTTGCGGACCTTCATCTCCTCGGAGGACCAGCCGTCCTCCGCCAGGGAGCCCGCCCACGGCACCACGTTCAGCGCCACGGGCTCCGGGAACGGTCCGGTGTTCTCCCCCACGGCCCGCCGTACGTCGCCGGGCTGGGTCCCCAGATCGGTGCCCGCGACGAGCGCGAGCTGCTGCCGGAGCGTGTCGACCCCGGACCGCCCGGCGCCGCTCACCGCCTGGTAGCTGGAGACGACGAGCTCGCGCAGACCGAACTCGGCGTGCAGCGCGCCCAGGGCGACGATCATGGAGAGGGTCGTGCAGTTCGGGTTGGAGATGATCCCGCGCGGCCGGCGCCGCACCGCGTGCGGGTTCACCTCGGGCACGACGAGGGGCACCTCGGGGTCCATCCGGAAGGCACCGGAGTTGTCGACCACGATCACGCCCCTGGACGCGGCGACCGGCGCCCACTGGGCGGCCACCTCGTCGGGCACGTCGAACATGGCGACGTCGACCCCGTCGAAGGCGGCCTCGGTGAGCGCCACGACCTCGACCTCCTCGCCGCGCACGGCCAGCTTGCGGCCGGCCGAGCGCGGCGAGGCGATCAGGCGGATCTCGCCCCAGATGTCCGCGTGCTGGGACAGGATCTGGAGCATGACGGTGCCGACGGATCCGGTCGCTCCCACGACCGCGAGCGTCGGCCGCCCGCTCCGCGACCCTGACGGGGACATCAGCGGCCCGTGCCTCCGTAGACGACGGCCTCGTCGCTGTCGGAGTCGAGACCGAAGGCGGTGTGCACGGCGCGCACGGCCTCGTTCACGTCGTCGGCGCGGGTGACGACCGAGATGCGGATCTCGGAGGTCGAGATCAGCTCGATGTTCACGTTGGCCTGCGACAGGGCCTCGAAGAAGCCCGCGGTGACACCCGGGTTGGTCTTCATGCCGGCGCCGACGAGCGAGATCTTGCCGATCTGGTCGTCGTAGCGCAGCGAGTCGAAGCCGATCACCGACTTCGCCTTCTCCAGGGCGTCGATGGCCTTGCGGCCCTCGGTCTTGGGGAGGGTGAAGGAGATGTCCGTCAGACCGGTGGACGCGGCGGACACGTTCTGCACGACCATGTCGATGTTGATCTCGGCGTCGGCGATCGCGCGGAAGATCGAGGCGGCCTCGCCCGGCTTGTCCGGTACGCCGACGACCGTGACCTTGGCCTCGGAGGTGTCGTGAGCGACACCGGAGATGATGGCCTGCTCCACCTTCTGGTCCCCTTGCTTCGGCTCGTTGCTGACCCAGGTGCCCTGCAGCCCCGAGAAGGACGAGCGCACGTGGATCGGGATGTTGTAGCGGCGGGCGTACTCCACACAGCGGTGGAGGAGCACCTTGGAGCCGGAGGCGGCGAGCTCCAGCATGTCTTCGAAGGAGATCCAGTCGATCTTCTTCGCCTTCTTCACCACGCGCGGGTCGGCGGTGAAGACGCCGTCCACGTCGGTGTAGATCTCGCAGACCTCGGCGTCCAGCGCCGCGGCGAGCGCGACGGCCGTGGTGTCGGAGCCACCGCGCCCGAGGGTGGTGATGTCCTTCTTGTCCTGCGAGACGCCCTGGAACCCGGCGACGATGGCGATGTTGCCCTCGTCGAGCGCCGTCCGGATGCGGCCCGGCGTGACGTCGATGATCCGCGCCTTGTTGTGGACCGAGTCGGTGATGACACCGGCCTGGCTGCCCGTGAACGACTGGGCGCTGTGGCCCAGGTTTTTGATCGCCATCGCCAGCAGGGCCATGGAGATCCGCTCCCCGGCGGTCAGCAGCATGTCGAACTCTCGCCCGCTGGGCATCGGAGATACCTGCTCGGCGAGATCGATCAGCTCGTCCGTCGTGTCGCCCATCGCGGAAACGACCACGACCACCTGGTGGCCGTTCTTCTTCGCTTCCACGATTCGCTTGGCGACGCGCTTGATGCCCTCGGCATCGGCTACGGAGGAGCCTCCGTACTTCTGCACGACAAGGCCCACGTGCGCTCCTCGCTCAATCCGTCTCTGCACCGCACAACTGCGGTCGGCTCAGTTTAACGAGCGGCCGGTTTTCCCCGCCCCGGTATCGCATGGTGAGATGTCCCGCTCACCACACGACCACCGGATCGGCCGGGCGGCCCGGCCGCTCCAGGACGGCACCTGCCCGATGCCGGGCAGGTCACTCGCAAAGTGCGCCGTGTCACAAGTGGCGGCGGCGACGGGGGCGGCCCGCGCCCGCGGCGGACGCGCCGCGGGCGCGGGCACCACCGCTCACTTGACCTCGCGCAGCCCCAGCGGTCCCGCGATCTCCTCGGCCATGACCCGGCCGGCCTCCTCGGCCAGGGCGTCCTCGCTGAGGTCCTGGTCGGTGTCGAGGCCGTCCAGCTCCTGCAGGGGCTGGTTCAGCCGCACGTGGGCCACCAGGGACTGCAGCGCGCGCAGCGTCGCCGACGCGGTGGAACCCCAGTTGGAGAAGTAGGAGAACTGCCACCACCAGAGCGCCTCGGTGGTGCGGCCGGCCCGGTAGTGGGCCATGCCGTGCCGGAGGTCCGCCATCACGTCGGCCAGGTCGTCCGAGATACGCGCGGGGACCGGGGCCTTGCGCGGCTCGTACGGATCGAAGACCTCGGAGTAGACGTCGACCGGGTCGAGCATGGCCGCGAGCCGCTCGCGCAGCTCGTCCACGTCCGGCTCCGGGCCCATGTCCGGCTCGTAGCGCTCGTCGGGGAGGATGTCCTCGTGCGCGCCGAGACGGCCGCCGGCCAGCAGCAGCTGGGAGACCTCCAGCAGGAGGAAGGGCACGGCCGAGTCCGGCTCGTCCCCCTTGGCGACCTCGGTCACGGCGACGAGGAAGCTCTCGATCTGGTCCGCGATCTGAACCGCGAAGTCACCGGGATCGGGGGTCGTCGCATGCAGCGTGGCGTCAGACATCTAGGAGTCGTCTCCCCTCGAAGGCGCGGCCGAGGGTGACCTCGTCCGCGTATTCCAGGTCGCCACCCACAGGGAGGCCGCTGGCCAGGCGGGTGACCTTGAGGCCCATGGGCTTGATCATGCGGGCGAGATACGTGGCCGTGGCCTCGCCCTCCAGGTTCGGGTCCGTGGCCAGGATCAGCTCGGTCACCGTGCCGTCGGCCAGCCGGGCCAGCAGCTCCCTTATCCGCAGGTCGTCCGGGCCGACGCCCTCGATCGGGCTGATCGCGCCGCCCAGGACGTGGTACTTGCCCCGGAACTCACGCGTCCGCTCGATCGCTACGACGTCCTTGGGCTCCTCGACCACGCAGATGACGGAGAGGTCGCGGCGCGGGTCACGGCAGATGTTGCACAGCTCCTCCTGCGCGACGTTGCCGCAGGTGGCGCAGAAGCGGACCTTCGCCTTGACCTCCATGAGGCACTGCGCGAGCCGGCGGACGTCCGTCGGCTCGGCCTGCAGGATGTGGAAGGCGATCCGCTGCGCGCTCTTGGGACCGACGCCGGGCAGCCGCCCGAGCTCGTCGATGAGGTCCTGGACCACGCCTTCGTACAACGGACTGCCTTTCCTGTGCTTCGTCGGTACGCATCAGTGTCCTGGTACGTACGGTAGTTGGCCGCCGCCGGTCTCCGATAGGCGGGCCGGGCTCCGAAACGCGCCCTGCCCGCCCGGTCGTCAGAAGGGGAGACCGGGGATGCCGCTGCCGCCGCCACCGAGACCCTGGGCGAGCGGGCCGAGCTTCTGCTGCTGGAGCGCCTGCGCGTTCTCGTTGGCCGCCTGGACGGCCGCGACGACCAGGTCCGCGAGGGTCTCCGTGTCCTCGGGGTCCACCGCCTTCGGGTCGATCCGCAGCGCCCTGAGCTCGCCGGAGCCCGTCACGGTCGCCTTCACCAGACCGCCGCCCGCCTGGCCTTCGACCTCGGTGCGCGCCAGTTCCTCCTGCGCGGTCGCGAGGTCCTGCTGCATCTTCTGGGCCTGCTGGAGCAGCTGCTGCATATTGGGCTGGCCACCACCGGGAATCACGATCAGCTCCTGGTTTCGTACGGCTGTTTGGGCGGGGGTTTCCCGCTAGCACGAGCCTACGTGGTCGGGGAGGCGCCCGCCCCAGCACTCTTTCGAGTGAGGCGACCCGAAAGCCTATACCTGATCAAGGACCTCTTCCGGGCGGAAAAGCCCTGAAACCCGGTCCATCGCCACCCATTGGGCGGTAGGAAAGGGTCGGCGCTCCAGCATCAGCCGTCACAGGCGTCGAGCAGCCGTCACGCAATGTCATCAGTAGGGAGTGCCGGGTGAGCCAGCCGGAGATGCAGCCCGAGGGGCCGCCCCGGGACGAACGTGGCGAGGGCGCCGCGGGACCCCGGCCGGGCGACCTCGCCGGACGGCCGTTTCCGCTCGGCGACTGGGGAGAGCCCGCGGAACGGCTCCACGAGCTGTACCGGTGGGTGGAGCGGGGCGCGCTGGACACGGTGTCCTGGTATCTCGCGGACCGCGTCTGGAAGCGGCGCGGGGCCCGGACGCTGCGGACCGGGGCCGCGGCGGGGGCGGTCACCGGCGCCGCGCTGCCGCTGCTCGACCTCGCCGGGGCGGTGCGCGGGATCGCCGCCTGGGGATATCTGGCGCTGCTGCTCGCGCTCGCCTGCCTGGCCGGTGACCGGTTCTTCGGGGTCACCTCCGGCTGGATGCGGGACGTGGCGACCGCCCAGGCCGTGCAGCGGCGGCTCCAGGTGCTGCAGTTCGACTGGGCGTCGGAGAGCGTGCGCGAGGTGCTCGGACCGGCCGAGGGGACGGCCGGGGAGGCGGCGGAGCGGTGCCTCGGGGTGCTGCGGCGCTTCTCCGAGGACGTGACCGAGCTGGTCCGGGCCGAGACGGCGGACTGGATGGTGGAGTTCCGGACGGGTGCGGCGCCGCTGGGGCTGCAGACGTCCGCGGTCGGACCGCCCCGGGTGGACGGGGCGTCGCAGAACCGGTTCCCCCTGCCGCCGGGGGCCCGGCCGAACATGCCACGGCAGCGCCCGCCCGAGCCGAGGTGACGCACGCCGGACGCGGGTCCGCGCCGGACCCCGCTCGCGTTCGCGCCGTCCGGGTCAGTCCGCACCGCAGATCCGCAGTCCCACCGGGGTCCCGCACGGCAGGTGGCCATGGGTGCGGACGACGTCCTGCCCGCCGCCGCGGCTGACGTAGGCCAGGAAGCTGGAGGCGAGGGAGTCGGCGGGCGGTCGGCCGTAGGTGTAGGCGTACTCGATCTCGCGGTAGGGGTAGGCACCGACGCCCTGCTCCAGCTCCTCGACGGACGGGTCGTGGCCGTCGAGGGCGAGGCGGTGCAGGCCGCCGTGGCCGGTGGCGAGGTTGAGCTCGCTGTAGCCGATCGCCCCGGGCAGCCGGGCGACCGTGTGCAGGACCTGGTCGGTGGAGTCGAGTTCACAGCGGACCACGGGTGCCGTGGTGTCGTCCTTGTGGACGCAGTCGAGTGAGGAGTTGGCGATCTCGCCGCGTCCCAGCACCCGGCGCTGGAAGACCTGCCGGGTCCCGGAGTTGGCGTCCCGGCTGACCAGGACGACCGGCCGGTCCGGTCCGCCGAGCTGCCTCCAGTTCCCGATCTCCCCGCGGTAGATCCGGCGTACGTCGCCGCGGGACAGGCTCTTGAGGGGGATGTCCTCGTGCACGACCAGCGTGAACACGGAGACCGCGACCCGGCTCTCGCGCAGCTGGGGGAGTCCGTTCGGCTTCCGCCCGTCGGAGAGGGCCACCACGGCCGGCGAGCCGCTCCCGGATCCGGCCCCGGCGGCCTCCAGCTCGCGCACCCCGGCGGTGCTGCCGTGCGCGTCCACGGTGATGACGGAGCCCGCGCAGTCCTTCTCGTACTTGTCGGCGAGCTCCCGCATCACCGGGGCGAACGCGGTCGACCCGGTCACGGTCAGGGTGCCGCGCGCACAGCCGATCGGCGGCGGGGTGTCGTCCCGGACGACGACGATGGCCGCGAGCGTCACCACGCACACCGTGAGCAGGACGGTGATCAGCCGGGCCGCGCGGCTGAACAGCGGCGGCTGGTCGTCCGGGGTCGTGCTGCGGTTGGGGCTCACCACGCCGTCCCGGATCCCGCCGATGAGCCGTATCGGCCGCCCGACGTCACCGCCCGACAGCAGCACCAGCAGCTTGTAGTGCTCGCCCCGGTTGAGCGGGACGCGCGGGATGCGCAGGGTGCCGTCCTCGTAGCCGAGGCCGGCGGCCGGGCTGAAGTGGTCCATGAGGTGCTCGGTGCCGGGCGGCTGGGTCACGGAGACGCCCCGGATGGTGCGGTCGGTGAACACCGCGGTGAGGCCGTGCCGTTCCCGGCCCGTGTAGTCGTTGTCGGCGATGCTCTGCGAGCCGTCGTTCTCGATCCGCAGCAGGACGAGCGTCGCGTCGGCCATGCCCGGCACCTCGTCGAACAGCCCGAGCCGTACGTTCGCGATCCCCGACCGCACGTCGTCGCCGATCGGGTTGTCCATCTGGACCCGGTACCCGATCTGCTTGCTCCGCGGCACCCGGCGCTCGTACCAGACCATCCCCGCCGACGTCACGATGCCGACCACGGCGGTCGCCACCGCCACCACGTTCTCCGCGCTCAGCCACTCCACCTGGCCACTCCCCCGGGCCGCGCGCGGGCCCCGAGCCGCACGGTGCGGTCACGGTACGGCCCGAACGGGGAACACCCGGGGTACGGCAGGTGAAGTTCACCGGCGATTCAGGAGCGGCGGCTCCGAACTGCCCTGCTGCCGTGGGCGGTTGGCGGTCAGCCGCCCTTCGTGTACGTCAGTTCCTGGCCCGACTCGGTGATCACGCGGCGCAGCCGCCCGTCCGGCAGGAGGGAGACCTCGGAGCTGCCGCCGGGGGTGCAGGAGGAGGCCGGCTCGCCGACGACGACCTCCGACGGGCCGATCTTCAGGGAGCCGTCGGAGGTCGGCGTCTCGGACAGCTCGGCCCGGAACACGCAGTGGTAGGTGCCGCTGCCGGCCGGTCCGTCGGCGGTGAGCGAGAGGACGGTGTCCCCCGCCTTGCCCTGCTGGATCACCAGCCGCCGGGTGTTGTGCCCCGTCGCGTTGTCGATGCTGCCGTTCCAGGTGCCGAGGTACTTCTCCGGGATCCCGCCGTCCTTCGGCGCCTCGGAGGCGGGCGACTCGGACCCGGGGGTGGAGGGCCGCGAGGTGTCCGGACCCGGAGTGGTGGGCGCGGTGGAGGACGAGGCGGCGGACTTGCCGTCGTCGCCGCCGTCGGAGCCCTTCATCAGGGCGTACACGGAACCGCCGGCGCCCAGGGCGACCACGAGGGCGACCGCGACGAGCGCCGCCGTGGAACGGCCGCTCCCGCGCTCGGGCTCCGGTTGCCGCGGGACGGCGCCGGGGCCGTAGGGCGGGGTGGCCCCCGGCCCGTACGGCGGGGTCGAGCCCGGTCCGTACGGCGGGGTCGAGCCCGGGGCGACGGGCGGCCCGAACCCGGCGGCCGGCCCGGCGCCCCAGCCGCTCTGCGGATAGCCGTACGCGGAGGGCTGGGGGTGCTGCTGGGGATATCCGTAGCCGGGCGGGGCGGCCGGCGGGGGCGCCACGCCCGGTCCGGAGACCATCGTGGGCAGGTGGTCCAGCGGGGCCGGACTGCCGGGCGGCGGCGGGGTGGGGCCGCCCGGGACCTCGGCGGCGGAGGCGTGCTCGGGCGCCACCTCGGCGGCGGGGATCCCGGCCGGCCCGGCCGGGGCCGGCGCGGCACCGGGGTCCGCGGCCGGGGACCCGGCGGCGGGAGAGGCGTCAGCGGCGGCGGGAGAGGCCGCCGCGGCTGACGCGGAGGCGGCGGCCGCGGCGCCCGGCGCCGTTGCGGCGCCGCCCCCCGGCTCGTCCGGGTTCTCCGTGTCGAGGAGCTGCACGGCGTGGCGGCCGAGCTGGGCCACCAGCGAACCCGGCAGCCACGGGTCGCGGGCCCGGCCGTCGGAGACGGTGTCCTCCGCTCCCGTGCGCTCCAGGATCCGGTCGAGCGTGGGCCGCGCCGCGGGGTCCTTGCGCAGGCAGTCCCGCACGAGATCCGACAGGGTCTCCGGCAGGCCCGACAGGTCGGGCTCCTCCTGCGCGATGCGGAACATCAGCGCGTGCACCCCGCTGTCGGTGCCGCCGAAGGGCTGGGCGCCCGTCGCGGCGTACGCGAGGACGGACCCGAGGCAGAAGACGTCGCACGCCGGGGTGATCCGGTCGCCGCGGACCTGCTCCGGCGCCATGAACCCCGGTGAGCCGACGAGGGCGCCGGTCCGGGTGAGTCCGCCGTCGGTGACGGTCTCCAGGGCGCGGGCGATCCCGAAGTCGATGACGCGCGGCCCGTCGATGGTGACGAGCACGTTCGACGGCTTGAGGTCCCGGTGGATCAGACCGGCGGCGTGGATGTCCTGCAGCGCGTGCGCGAGACCGGCGGCGAGGATGCGCACCGACCGCTCGGGAAGGGGCCCGTGGTCCTGGCCCACCACCGTCTGCAGGGTGGGTCCCGCCACGTACCCGGTGGCGACCCACGGAATGGCGGCCTCGGTGTCCGCGTCGAGCACCGGCGCCGTCCAGTGTCCGCCGACGCGGCCCGCGGCCTGGACCTCCTGCCGGAAGCGGGCCCGGAACTCCTCCTGCTCCGCGAGTTCCTGGCGTACGAGCTTCACGGCGACCGTCCGGCCGCGGCCGGACCGTGCGAGATAGACCTGGCCCATCCCGCCGGCACCCAGCCGCGCGAGCAGCCGGTACCCCCCGATCCGCTGCGGCTCCCCAGCCCCCAGCTTCTCCATCGCTGCGCCACCTTCCCCCGTACGTACGCAACAGACCGAGGATAGTGCGACGGTACGGAGTGGTGGGCGAGGCGGTCTCTACGGTTCCGTAACGGCGGCGGGCGGCCGGGGGCCCGACAACCTGTCGCGGAAAGGCTCCGAGCGCAGACAGGACGCCGATGTCGCGTCCGTACCGTGGACATTTACGCTCGCGGCATGACCCCTCAGCCCAACCCCCAGGCCGGCGCCGCCGTGAAGGCCGCGGACCGTGCGCACGTCTTCCACTCCTGGTCCGCGCAGGAGCTCATCGACCCGCTCGCCGTCGCCGGCGCGGAGGGGTCCTACTTCTGGGACTACGACGGCAAGCGGTATCTGGACTTCACCAGCGGGCTCGTCTTCACCAACATCGGCTACCAGCACCCCAAGGTCGTCGCCGCGATCCAGGAACAGGCCGCAACCCTGTCCACGTTCGCGCCCGCCTTCGCCGTCGAGGCCCGTTCGGAGGCCGCGCGGCTCATAGCCGAGCGGACGCCGGGCGACCTGGACAAGATCTTCTTCACCAACGGCGGGGCCGAGGCCGTCGAGAACGCGACGCGTATGGCCCGGCTGCACACCGGCCGCCCCAAGGTGCTGTCCGCCTACCGCTCCTACCACGGCGCCACCTCCACCGCGATCAACCTGACCGGCGACCCGCGCCGCTGGCCGAACGACAGCGGCGCCGCCGGGGTGGTCCACTTCTGGGCGCCGTTCCTCTACCGCTCCCCCTTCCACTCCGACAGCGAGCGGCAGGAGTGCGAGCGGGCGCTCCAGCACCTGGAGGACACCATCGCCTTCGAGGGACCCGCGACCGTCGCGGCCGTCATCCTCGAAACCATCCCCGGTACCGCGGGCATCATGCCCCCGCCGCCGGGATACCTCGCCGGGGTCCGTGAGATCTGCGACCGGTACGGCATCGTCTTCGTCCTCGACGAGGTGATGGCCGGCTTCGGGCGCACCGGCGCCTGGTTCGCGGCGGACCACTACGACGTGACGCCGGACCTGCTGACCTTCGCCAAGGGTGTGAACTCGGGATACGTGCCGCTCGGCGGTGTGGCGATCTCCGGCGCGATCGCGGAGACCTTCGCCCGGCGTCCCTACCCCGGGGGTCTCACCTACTCCGGGCACCCGCTGGCCTGCGCCGCCGCGGTCGCCACCATCAACGTGATGGAGGAGGAGGACATCGTCGGGCAGGCGGCCCGGACCGGCGAGAGCGTGATCGGTCCCGCCCTGCACGAGCTGGCCGAGCGGCACCCGAGCATCGGCGAGGTGCGCGGGACGGGCGTCTTCTGGGCCCTGGAGCTCGTGCGGAACCGGGAGACCCGGGAGCCGCTGGTGCCGTACAACGCGGCCGGGGAGGCCAACGCGCCGATGGCGGCGTTCGGGGCGGCGGCGAAGGCCCACGGGCTGTGGCCCTTCGTCAACATGAACCGCACGCACGTCGTGCCGCCGTGCAACGTCAGCGAGGCGGAGGCCAAGGAGGGTCTCGCGGCGCTGGACGCGGCACTGTCCGTGGCGGACGAGCACACCGTGTGACCCGGTCCCGGGCCGTGCCCCGCACGGCCCGGACGAGGGCGTTCGGGCCGACTCTCCTGTCCCTGCAACCCCACCGCGTAAGGTGACGTGCTCGTAAGTACAGACGAGCGACGACCACGTACCCGTACGCGATGGGGGAGCCAGACACCATGCCCGGCACCGGCGGCAGCGGCGCCGTCACCCGTAGCACCCTGCGGCAGCAGATCGCGGACGCGCTCCGCGACGAGGTGCTGGCCGGCCGGCTGCAGCCGGGGCAGGAGTTCACGGTGAAGGAGATCGCCGAGCAGTACGGCGTCTCCGCGACCCCCGTCCGCGAGGCCCTCGTCGACCTGTCGGCGCAGGGCCTCCTGGACGCGGACCAGCACCGCGGGTTCCGGGTCCACGAATACTCCCTGGACGACTACCGGGGCATGATCGAGGCCCGGATCCTGATCACGGACGGCATCTTCCGCGCCCTGGCCGAGGGCTCCGCGAAGGACGAGGAGAGGCAGCGCGCCCTCGCCGCGCTGGCCGGGGTGCGCCGCCGCGGCGAGGAGGCGGCGCGGGCGGCCGTCGCCGGCGACCTGAACATCCTCATCGGCTACGACCTGCGCTTCTGGCGCGAGCTGAGCGGGCTGTTCGGCAACCCGTACCTCGCCGACTTCCTGCACCGCATGCGCGTCCAGTCCTGGGTCTGCACGGTGCAGCACCTGCGCCGGCTGACCGACCTCAAGGGGCACCTGTGGTCGGGGCACACGGAACTCGTGGACGCGCTGGCGCGCCGCGAGCCCGAGCAGGCGCACGCGATCGTCGCCGCGTACAACGCGCACTGCCTCGCCCTCGCCGAGCGGCTGGCCGCCGAATGAGCGCCCCGCAGTGCACGGACGTCGTCGAGGACAGGCCGGCCGCGGACGTGGACCTGACGGTCGTCGTGCCCGCGTACAACGAGGAGCGGCGGCTCGGGCCGACCCTCGACGCGATCGTCGCGCACCTGAGCGAGCACGAGGGCCGCTTCGGGGAGTGGGAGCTGATCGTCGCCGACGACGGCTCCACCGACGCCACCAAGGACATCGTCACCGAGGTCGCCGCCCGTGACCGCCGGGTCCGGTTCGTCGCCGGCCCCCGCAACCGCGGCAAGGGACACGCGCTGCGCCTCGGGGTCGCCGCGTCCCGCGGGCGGCGCGTACTGGTCACCGACGCCGACCTGGCGGCGCCGATCGAGGAGCTGGAGCACCTCGACAAGGCGCTCGCCGACGGGCAGGCCGCGGCGATCGGATCGCGGGCCACACCGGGCGCGACGATCGAGACCCATCAGCACCGGCTGCGCGAACTGCTCGGCCGGGGCGGCAACTTCCTCATACGCCGGGTCGCGGTGCCCGGCATACGCGACACCCAGTGCGGCTTCAAGCTCTTCGACGGGGACCGCGCCCGCGAGGCGTTCGCCGCCTCCCGGCTCAACGGCTGGGGGATAGACGTCGAGATACTCCAGCACTTCCGCCGCTCCGGCTG
The DNA here is from genome assembly GCF_055567695.1 of Streptomyces sp. NPDC026417. Classification (NCBI taxonomy): domain Bacteria; kingdom Bacillati; phylum Actinomycetota; class Actinomycetes; order Kitasatosporales; family Streptomycetaceae; genus Streptomyces; species Streptomyces sp. NPDC026417. Next base: position 67,126 of record NZ_JBVHPY010000008.1, on the reverse strand, counting down.
GCCGGTGGCCGAGGTCCCGGTGCGCTGGGCGCACCAGTCGGGCTCGAAGGTGCGGCCCCTCGACTACGGCCGGGTCCTCGCCGAGCTGTCCCTTCTCAAGCTCCGCTCCCTCCGCCCGGCGGACGTACTGGCCGCGGCCCTCTTCCTCCTCATGTCGGTGGCCCTGTACTCCGGCCGCTGGACGAACCCGGACGACCGGTACCTCGTCGACTCGCTGCAGGACCAGAACCAGTGGGAGTGGTTCTTCGCGGTCACCGCCGACAACGTCCGCCACCTCCACAACCCCCTGTTCACGACCCTCCAGGGGTTTCCGGACGGCGTGAACCTGATGGCCAACACGGTCATGCTGGGCCTGTCCGTGCCGTTCACCCCGGTCACCCTGCTGCTCGGCCCCGCGGTCACGCTCAACCTGGTGATGACCCTCGGCCTGGCCGCCACCGCCGCCGCCTGGTACCGGCTGATCGTCAAGCGGGTCGTACGGCAGCGGGGGGCGGCCTTCCTCGGCGCCGCGCTGGCCGCCTTCGCCCCGCCGATGGTCAGCCACGCCAACGCCCACCCGAACTTCGTGATCCTGCTGATGATCCCGCTGATCATCGACCGGGCGCTGCGGCTGTGCGCGGGGACCCGGGTGGTCCGCGACGGTGTCGTCCTCGGGCTGATGGCGACGTACCAGATCTTCCTCGGCGAGGAACCGCTGCTGCTCGCGTCGATGGGGATGGCGCTGTTCGCGCTGGCCTACGCGGCCCTGCGGCGGGACGTCGCGAAGGAGTCCTGGCGCCCGCTGCTCAAGGGCCTGGGCGTGGCGGCGGCCGTCTGCCTGCCGCTGGTCGCCTTCCCGCTGTACTGGCAGTTCGCCGGGCCGCAGAGCTACAAGAGCGTGCTGCACGGCGACAACTCGGGCAACAGTCCGCTCGCGCTGCTGTCCTTCGCGGAGCGCTCCCTGGTGGCGGGGGACGCGGAGACCGCGAACGCGCTGTCCCCGAACCCGACCGAGCAGAACGCCTTCTACGGCTGGCCGCTGGCCGCCCTGGCCTTCGCGATCGTGGTACGGCTGTGGGACCGGGCGCTCGTCAAGGCGCTCGCCTTCACCGTGCTGGCGGCGGCAGCGCTGTCCCTCGGCCCGAAATTCCGCATCCCGCTGACGGACGTGGTGCTGCCCGGACCCTGGGCGGCGCTGGCGGGCAGGCCGCTCTTCGAGTCGGTCATCGAGGGGCGGGTGGCGATGATCTGCGCGCCCGCGCTGGGCATGCTGGTCGCCCTCGCCTTCGACCGGCTGGTGCGCACCCGCTCCCTCGGCACGCAGTACCTGGGCATGGTGGCCGTCGCCGCCGCGCTGCTCCCCCTCGTCCCGGCCCCGCTGAAGTCGGTGGACCGCGCGGACGTCCCCGCCTTCGTCGCCGACGGGACCTGGTCGTCGTACGTCGGCGAGGGCGAATCGCTCGTGCCGGTGCCGCTGCCGGACCCGGTCAACGCGGACGCGCTGCACTGGCAGACCACCGCGGACCTCGGCTTCCGTCTGCCGGGCGGCTACTTCAACGGTCCCTTCGGCGAGGAGCGCGTCGGCATCTACGGCGCCGCCCCCCGCTACACCTCCAACCTGCTGCGGGAGATCGCCAACACGGGGGACGTGCCGGTGATCGGCAAGAACTGGCGGGCGCAGGCGCGCTACGACCTCGCCTACTGGAAGGCGGGGGTGCTGGTGCTGGGCCCGCAGGCCCACCAGGACGCCCTGCGGGACGCGGTGGACAAGCTGGTGGGGCACCCCGGCACGTTCGTGGGCGGGGCCTGGGTGTGGGACCTGGACGGGTCCGGAGGGTTCACCTCCTCCTAGGCCGGGGCCGGTCCGGGAGGCCCGGTCCGGCGCGGGAGTTTGAGGTCCGGTCCCGCGGGCGATCGGGGGTGTGGGGGCGCCGCCTCCCGGCGGGGGCCGCGGACGGAGCGGCACCCCCGCTCCGGGACGGATGCGAGCCGAACGGATATGAGCCGGACTTGCGCACCGGTGGTCACCCGGGCCGCCGCGCGCATTACGCTTCCCTGACCATCGTCGTGCCGCTGCCGCGCAAGGAACCAGAGGAGTCGTCTGTTGGCCTGTGACCTGTGGCTGGTCCCGCTCGTCGACGTGTTGTGCCACACCCCCGACAACCCCTTCGCCGAGGAGCTCGCGCTCTACGACAAGGTGCTGGGCGAGGCAGGGCTCCCACCGGTCCCGGTCTACGCGTACATGCCCGGGCTGACCGGTGAGGTCGCCCCGGTCGCGGGCTTCGACTACGACGCGCTGCACTTCCTGCGGCGGGCGTACCTGCTGCAGATGTGCGGTCTCGCGGTGACCCCGGTGGACGAACTGGGCGGTGACTACGAGCAGCTGCTGGAGATGTTCGAGACGAACGCCCAGCAGTCGCACCTGGTGTGGCACTACGACCACGCGGGCGCCTATGTGCCCGTGGACTTCCCGCACCCGCTGTCCAGCGACGAACTCCTCGCGGGCGGCGGCCCGCTGGGATCGTCCCACGGTCTGCTGCGGGAGCTGGAGTTCGTCGGCCCCTCCATCGGGATCGACCCGGGCAACCCGCCCGTGCCGCCGGAACCGCCCCGAGCGCCGACGGAGTTGGAGGAGCCGGCCGCGCCCGCGCCCTACGACGCGAGCCCCTTCGCCCGGGAACGGCACGTCTGGCTGGGGCTGCACGCGGCGGCCACCCGCAGCCTCGCCCAGGGTTCGATGATCATCTTCAGCTGAGGGGCACGTGCGCCTCCCTCAGTGCAGCTGGGAGAGACCCTTCTGCAGGTCGTCCGCGTTCATGATGGGGAAGACCTCGACCTTGGCGTTGAGCTGGGTGAAGAACGGTTCGCCCACGGGCGGCAGGTCGGAACTGTCCTGCATGTCGAAGACGAGGTAGCAGGTCCGCCGGCCGCCTTCGGGACCGAAGTAGGCGGCCTCCGGCCTGAGATGCTCCATCGTCTCCTTGATGAGCTGCGGCATCTTGCCGCTCGTCAAGGCCTCGTTGGCCTTGTCCGTGTCCATCGTGGCTTTGAGCATGACGCGCATCGCACTCACCTTCTCCTGGCTGACGCACGCACTCGTACACCTTCAGCGTATGCCCGGTTCATCCCCTTCGCCCCAGCAGAAAGGGCGCCCCGCGGGGCGCCCTTTCCGTGGTCACCGGACCGGCTCAGATGAACGAGTTGATCTCGATCGTCTCGTCACGGCCGGGGCCGACTCCGATGGCGGAGATGGGCGCTCCGGACATGTCCTCCAGCGCCTTGACGTAGTCCTGCGCGTTCTTCGGCAGGTCCGCGAAGGTCTTGGCCTTGGTGATGTCCTCGGACCAGCCCGGCAGGGTCTCGTAGATGGGCTTCGCGTGGTGGAAGTCCGTCTGCGAGTACGGGAGTTCCTCGACCCGCTTGCCGTCGATCTCGTACGCCACGCAGACCGGGATCTCCTCCCAGCCGGTCAGCACGTCCAGCTTGGTGAGGAAGAAGTCGGTCAGACCGTTCACCCGCGTCGCGTACCGGGCGATGACCGCGTCGAACCAGCCGCAGCGCCGGTCACGGCCGGTGGTGACGCCCCGCTCGCCGCCGATGCGGCGCAGCGCCTCGCCGTCCTCGTCGAACAGCTCGGTGGGGAACGGACCCGAACCGACACGGGTCGTGTACGCCTTGAGGATGCCGATGACCCGGCTGATCTTCGTGGGTCCGACGCCCGCGCCGGTGCAGGCACCACCGGCGGTCGGGTTGCTGGACGTCACGAAGGGGTACGTGCCGTGGTCGATGTCGAGGAGCGTGCCCTGGCCGCCCTCGAAGAGCACGACCTTGTCCTGCTCCAGGGCCTGGTTCAGGATCAGGACCGTGTCCGCGACGTACGGCTTGAGCCGGTCCGCGTAGCCCAGCAGCTCCTCGACGACCTGGCCGGCCTCGATGGCGCGGCGGTTGTAGAGCTTGGTGAGCAGCTGGTTCTTGACCTCGAGGGCCGCTTCGACCTTCTGCGTCAGGATCGACTCGTCGTACAGGTCCTGGATGCGGATGCCGACGCGGTTGATCTTGTCCGCGTACGTCGGGCCGATGCCGCGACCGGTGGTGCCGATCTTGCGCTTGCCGAGGAAGCGCTCGGTCACCTTGTCGACGGTGACGTTGTACGGCGTGATGATGTGGGCGTTGCCGCTGATCAGAAGCTTGGAGGTGTCGACGCCGCGCTCGTTGAGCCCGTTCAGCTCGGAGAACAGGACCGAGGGGTCGACGACGACTCCGTTACCGATCACCGGCGTGCACTCAGGTGTGAGGATTCCGGAAGGGAGGAGGTGGAGGGCGTACTTCTGATCGCCCACGACTACCGTATGGCCGGCGTTGTTGCCGCCCTGGTAGCGCACCACATAGTCCACGGATCCACCGAGCAGGTCGGTGGCCTTTCCCTTGCCTTCGTCACCCCACTGAGCACCGAGCAGCACAAGTGCGGGCACAGGCGTACACCCCTTCCGGGCGGGGCATGTCCAAGGTCGGGGACGTACGCTGCTGTCTCGTTGTACGGCTGCGTGCGCCGGCGACCACCTTTGGCCGCGACCGTCGGACCGGATGCCCCGGAATAGACGAAGCCCCTGGCGCAATAGCGCAAGGGGCTCTTGCACAAAGATGCTACCCGAGGAAGCGAGGCATGACCGAGGTGGCGGCTTCCGACCAGCTTCTGGTGGTCATCGACCCGGTCGCCCGTCGTACCGACGGGGAGTCGGTACGGATCGCGAAAGACGTGCTCAGCGCGGGTGCGGCCACCAAGGTGTGCCTCCCGGACGGGCCCGAGGAATTCGCCCGGGCACTGGCCCGAAGGGGTTCCCGGCGGCCCGTGGTGATCGGCGACGACCGCGCCCTGCTGCGCGCCGTCTCCCATCTGCACCGGCAGCGGGAGCTCACGGCGTGCGCCCTGTCCCTGGTGCCCGTGGGCGGCGGGCTCGCGCTCGCCCGCGCCCTGGGGGTGCCGACGGGTGCGGTGGCGGCGGCCCGCGCCGTGCTGGACGGCGGTGTCCGCCGCCTGGACCTGCTGGTGGACGACAGCGACGGCGTGGTGGTCGGCGGGCTGCGGATCCCCTCCCTGCCGCCATCCGTCGGCTCCTCCTCCGCCGACGACGCCTCCGCCCATCCCTGGCTGCGGACCTGCCAGTCCCTCGTCCGCACGCTGGCGCCCCGGCCCTCCCGGGTGGCGTCCGTGACCGGCCCCGGCCCCAGCAGGCTGCGCATCGAGGTGGACGGCGTGACGCTCGTCGATCTCGACCAGCCCGTGGAGGCGGTGTCGGTGACGCCCTGTGCGGGCGGGACCGCCGAGGTGGAGGTGCGGCGGCCGTCGGTGGGCGCGGAGGCGTCGCCGCTGCGGGCGGTGGGCCGACGCGTGACCGTGTCCGGCGCGGACTTCCGCTATCGCGCCGACTCGGTGATCGCGGGCCCGGTACGGACCCGCACCTGGACGGTCCGGGAGAACGCCTGGGGCCTGACCCTCCCGGGCTGAGCGTTCAGGCGCACCGTCCAGCCAAATTCAGCCCTCCGGCAATGAATCCAGCCGCGCCGGCCGCCCGTCCAGCCCCTCCCACCACGACTCCACCATCCGGCGGCGGATCCAGCCGCTCGGGCCACCCGTCCAGCCCCTCCGGCAACGAATCCACCTTCCGGCGGTGGATCCAGCCGCTCGGGCCGTCCGTCCAGCCCCTCCGGCGTTTGAGGAGCGGGGTCCGGGGCGGAGCCCCGTGTCGGGACGGGAAGGGGCGGAGGGGGCGAAAGAAGCTCTGCCCGAACGGCCCGGCGAACCGGCCGTGAGGCCCGGCGCACCGGTCGGCCGAGCCCACGGAGCGAACGCAGCGAACCCGCGGAGCGAACCCGCGGAGCCGACCGGCGGTCAGCCCTCCCCGAAGAGCCGCTCCCGGTGGACCCGCCACCGGGACATCATCGCGCCCAGCTCCCCCTCGACGAACTCGAAGAACGCCAGTGTCTCGACGAGCCGGTGCCCGGCGGGACTGTCGGCACCCAGCCGGTCGACCCCGTCCAGCAGCGCGGACTGCCACCGCTTCAGCACCGCGTCCCGGCTCGTCAGCGCCTCGTACCACTGGTCGCTGTGCACCCGGTAGCGCTCCCGCCGCGACCCGGGCTCCCGCTCGCGCGAGACCATGTGCTGCTGTGCGAGATACCGCACCGCACCCGACACGGCCGCCGCACTCACCCGCAGCCGCTCACCCAGTTCGGCGGACGTGAGCGCACCGGAGTCGGAGGCGAGCAGCGCCGCGAAGACCCGGGCCGGCATGCGCGGCATCCCGGCCTCGACGAGCTGCGCCGCGAACCCCTCGACGAACGCGGAGACCGACTCCTCGTCCCGTCCGGCGCCGTCACCGACGCGTCCGGACCCGCTCGACTCCGTCATCTGTGAACCCTCTCCCCGCCGTCCTGCCTGCTGCGCACCACCCCCGAGTGTATCCAGCATTTCCACCCTTCCTTAACTTCACAAATTTCTGAAGGAAGCGTACGTTCAGCGTCATGACGAAGGCAATCACCGTCTCCGGGCTGCACAAGTCGTTCGGGACGACGCATGCGCTGGACGGCCTCGACCTGGAGGTCACCGCCGGCGAGGTCCACGGCTTCCTCGGTCCGAACGGCGCCGGGAAGTCCACCGCCATCCGTGTCCTGCTCGGCCTGCTGCGCGCCGACTCGGGCGCCGCGCAGGTGCTCGGCCGGGACCCGTGGGCGGACGCCGTGGAGCTGCACCGCCGGGTCGCCTATGTGCCCGGTGACGTCACCCTCTGGCGCAACCTGTCGGGCGGCGAGGTCATCGACCTGCTCGGACGGCTGCGCGGCGGCCTCGACCGGGCGCGCCGTGCCGACCTGATCGAGCGGTTCGAGCTGGACCCGGCCAAGAAGGGGCGCGCCTACTCCAAGGGCAACCGCCAGAAGGTCGCCCTCGTCGCCGCCTTCGCCTCGGACGTCGACCTGCTGATCCTGGACGAGCCGACCTCCGGCCTCGACCCGCTGATGGAGGAGGTCTTCCAGCGGTGCGTCGAGGAGGAGCGCGACCGGGGCCGGACCGTCCTGCTGTCCTCGCACATCCTCAGCGAGGTGGAGGAGCTGTGCGACCGGGTCAGCATCATCCGCAAGGGCGTCACCGTCGAGAGCGGCACGCTCGCCGACCTGCGCCATCTGACCCGCACCGCCGTCACCGCCGAACTCGCCGGCCCGCCCGACGGACTGGCGGGGCTGCCCGGCGTGCACGAACTCGACGTACAGGCCGCGGACGCCGGCCGGGACGACGTCTGGGGCAGGGTCCGGCTCCAGGTCGACCCCGACCGGCTGGACGCCGTACTGCGGGCGCTCACCGCCTCCGGCGTGCGGTCGCTGACGTCCTCGCCGCCCACCCTGGAGGAACTGTTCCTGCGCCACTACCAGGACGACGGGCGGGCTCTCGGCGCACCGGAGGCGATGGCACGATGAGCGCCGTCACCGCCCGGAGCCGCGTCGCCGTCCGGCCCCGGGCGTCGCACCGGCTCGCCGGGACGGGCACCCTCCTGCGGTTCGCCCTGCGCCGAGACCGGCTGATGATCCCGCTGTGGGTGCTGGTCGTCGGCACGACGGTGCTCTCCCTGCCGGGCGCCCTGGAGAGCGTGTACGCCACCGCCGCCGACCGGGCCGGCGTCGCGGCGCAGGTACGCGCGAACGGCTCGCTGCGCGCCATGTACGGGCCGGTGTTCGGCGACTCGCTCGGGGGCCTGGTGGCCTGGCGCATCGGGGGCTTCGCGGGGGTCCTCGCCGCCGTCATGAGCCTGCTGGTCGTCGTGCGGCACACCCGGGACGAGGAGGAGAGCGGACGCCAGGAGCTGATCTCGTCGGCGATGGTGGGGCGGCGTGCCCCGCTGACCGCCGCGCTGCTGGCGGCGTTCACCGCGAACGCCGCGCTCGCGCTGCTCGTCACGGCCGGGCTCGCCGGACAGGGCGTCCGGGGAGCACTCGCCCTCGGGCTGGGCACCGCCGCGGTCGGGGCGGTCTTCGCCACGACGGCCGCCGTGGTCGCCCAGTTCACGGAGAGCGCACGGTCGGCGAAGGGCCTCACGGGCGGTCTGCTCGGTGCGGCGTTCGTCCTGCGGGCGGCCGGCGACTCCGCGACGGACGACGGCTCCTCGGTACTGACGTGGCTCTCTCCGGTCGGCTGGCTGGAGAACCTGCGCCCCTTCGCCGGCGAACGGTGGTGGGTGCTCGCGCTCCCCGCCGCCGCCGTCGTAGTCCAGGGCGCCGCCGCCTACGTCCTGGCAGACCGCCGCGACGTCGGGACGGGCTTCCTGCCTGCCCGGCCCGGACCCGCCACCGGCCGGCTCGGGACGGCCGCGGGACTGGCCCGGCGGCTCCAGCGCGGCAGCGTGACCGGCTGGAGTCTGGGGTTCCTGGCCGCCGGAGCCGCCTTCGGCGGGATGACCCAGGGGGCCGCGGACCTGGTCGGCGACAACGCGCGTACCCGGGAGATCATCGAGCGGATGGGCGGGCGTTCCGGGATCACGGACGCGTTCCTCGCCACGATGGCCGGCATGCTCGGCATGGTCGCCGCGCTCTACATCGTCCAGTCCGTCCTGCGGCTGCACGCCGAGGAGACCTCGGGGCGGGCCGAGCCCGTCCTCGCGGGACCGGTCGGCCGGCTCCGCTGGGCCGGCGGCCACCTGGCCGTCGCCTTCGCCGGAGCCGCCCTGGTCATGACGGCCGGCGGCCTGGGTCTCGCCGCGGGCTACGGCCACGAGTCCGGCCCGGTGATCGGCGCGTGCCTGGTCCAGCTGCCCGCGGTCTGGCTCGTCGGCGGGGTCGCCGTCCTGATGTACGGGCTCTCGCCGCGTCTCGCCCCGGCCGCCTGGGCGGTGGCGGGCGGGGTCCTCCTCCTCGGCTGGATCGGTCCGGCGCTGGGGGTCCCGCGGTCGGTCCTGGACGTCTCCCCCTTCGGCCGTCTGCCGAAGCTGCCGGGCGACGCCATGACGTGGACGCCGGTGCTCGTCCTCACCGCGCTCGCGGCGGCCCTCACCGGGGCGGGCCTGGTGGCACTCGGACGCCGCGACATGAGCACCTGAGCGGCCCGGCGGCACCCGGAGCCCCGCCGCCGGACGCCCGTCATCCGGCGGCGGGCACGCGCCGCGGCGTCCTTCGTCCGCCGAAGTGCCGGGGTCGCCGGTCGCCCCGGTCGCCCCGGTCGCCGGTCATCGCGGTTGCCGGTCATCGCGGTTGCCGGTCGCCCCGGTCGCCGAGGTGCCGTCAGACCTCCACGTCCAGCCCGCGCAGCCCGCGGATCACGAAGTTCGGCGTGCGCTCCGGTTCGGACGCCGGACGCAGGGCGGGCGCCTGGACCAGCAACGCGTCGAGGGAGGCGGCCAGTTCCAGCCGGGCGAGGGGTGCTCCGATGCAGTAGTGGATGCCCGCGCTGAAGGAGATGTGCGGGTTCTCCCGGCGCGCGAGGTCCAGCCTCTCCGGCGCGCTGAAGACGGCCGGGTCGTGATTGGCCGAACCGAAGAGCATCGCGATCTCCGCCCCGCGCGGGATGGTCGTCCCGTCGATCTCGATGTCGTCCAGGACCCAGCGCTCGAAGAGCTGGAGCGGGGTGTCGTACCGCATCAGCTCCTCCACCGCGGTGGGGACGAGCGAGCGGTCGGCGCGCAGGGCCGCCAGCTGGCCGGGGTTGCGGAACAGCGACCACCAGCCGTTCACCGTGGCGTTGACCGTCGCCTCGTGGCCCGCGTTCAGCAGCAGGACGCAGGTGGAGATCATCTCCTGCTCGGTCAGCCGGTCGCCCTCGTCGTGCGCCGCGATCAGTCCGGAGATCAGGTCGTCGCCGGGCTCCTTGCGGCGGGCCCCGATCAGGTCCCGCAGGTACTCGGTGAACTCGACCGAGGCCCGTACCGCCTTCACGGCCGTCTCCGGGGACGGCTTCAGCTCGTACATGCCGCAGATGTCCGCCGACCACGGCCGCAGCGGCGCCCGGTCGGACTCGGGGATGCCGAGCATCTCGGCGATGACGGCCACCGGGAGCGGCTCGGCGACATCGCTCAGCAGATCACCGCCGCCCGCCTCCACCAGCCCGGCCACCAGCTCCGACGCCAGCCGGTGCACGTACGGCCGCAGCCGCTCCACCGTGCGCGGCGTGAACGCCTTCGACACCAGCCGCCGGATCCGGGTGTGGTCCGGCGGCTCCAGGTCGAGCATGCCGTGGTCGTTCAGCACGTGGAACGGCTCGTGCTCCGGCGGCGGCGCCGTGCGCCCGAAGTCCTCGTGCGTGAACCGGTGCCGGTACGTACGGCCGAGGCGCCGGTCCCGCAGCAGCGCCGAGACGTCCGCGTGGTGCGGCACCAGCCACTGCCCGGTCGGCTCGAAGAAGTGCACGCGGCCCTGGGCACGCAGCTCGGCATACGCGGGGTAGGGGTCGGCGAGGAACGCCGGGTCCCAGGGGTCGAAGGCAGTCATGTCCGGACGCTAGCCCCCCGCACCCCCGCCTGACCAGGGCTGTCCGCCCTCCTCGCCCGCGTGGCCCGCGGGCGGCGGGTCACCCCGGCTGCACCAGCCGCGCCTCGTACGCGAACACCGCCGCCTGGGTGCGGTCGCGCAGGCCGAGCTTGACGAGGATGCGGCTGACATGGGTCTTGATGGTCGACTCGGCGACGACCAGGCGGGCCGCGATCTCCGCGTTCGACAGGCCCTGCGCGATCAGTACCAGGACCTCCGTCTCGCGCTCGGTCAGCTCCCCGTACGCCGCCTGGGCGCCGGCCGGGAACCGGGGCGTCTGGGCGAGCTTGGCGAACTCCGTGATGAGCCGCCTGGTCACCGAGGGGGCGAGCAGCGCCTCTCCGGACGCGACCACCCTTACCCCGTCGGCCAGTTGGCGAGCCGAGGCGTCCTTGAGGAGGAAGCCGGAGGCTCCGGCGCGCAGCGCCTGGTACACGTACTCGTCGAGGTCGAAGGTGGTCAGCACCAGCACCTTCGCGGAGCCGTCCGCGGCGACGATCTCCCGGGTCGCCTCGATGCCGTTCAGCTCGGGCATGCGGATGTCCATCAGGACCACGTCCGGGGCGAGTTCGCGGACCCGCTGGACGGCATCACGGCCGTTCACCGCCTCGCCGACCACCTCGATGTCCGGCATCGCGCCGAGCAGTACGGAGAACCCCTCGCGGACCATCACCTGGTCGTCGGCGATCAGGACGCGGATCGTGCCGGAGGCCCCGGGCGCCCCGCCCGCGCCGCCGGTCACGCGGACTCCCCGGCGGCGGGCACGGGCAGGAAGACCGTGACCTCGTATCCGCCGTCGCCGGTGGCGCCCGCGGTCATCTCGCCGTTCAGCATGGAGACGCGCTCGCGCATGCCGGTGATGCCGTGCCCGGCTCCGTGCGGGGACTTCTCCGGGGTCGGCCGCGGCGGAGGACCGTTGACTATGCGCAGGCCCAGTCCGCCGAGCACGTAACCGATCTCGACGCGGGCCGTCGCGCCGGGCGCGTGCCGCAGGGTGTTGCTGAGCGCCTCCTGCACGATCCGGTACGCCGACAGCTCGACGCCCTGCGGCAGTTCGCGCACCGCGCCCGTGACCGCCCTGTCCACCGGCAGGCCCGCGTCCCGCACGTTGGCGAGGAGTGCGTCGAGGTCGGAGAGGGTGGGCTGCGGGGCGTCGGGCGCCTCGTAGTCCTCGGCCCGTACGACGCCGAGGACGCGGCGCAGCTCGGTCAGCGCGGCGACCGCGTTCTCCCGGATCGTGGCGAAGGCCTGCTCCAGCTCGGGGGGCGGGTTCTCGACGCGGTAGGGGGCGGCCTCGGCCTGGATGGCGACCACCGACATGTGGTGGGCGACGACGTCGTGCAGTTCGCGGGCGATGGTGGTGCGCTCCTCCAGGAGCGTGCGCCGGGACCGCTCGTGGGCGGTGACCGACTGCTGGGCGGTCACCTCCTGCTCGGCCTGGCGGCGCACCTGGCGGACGGTGACGACGAGCAGGGCCAGCGCGGAGACGAAGAGGAACGGCACGCTGTTGCTCGCGTAGTGGCCGGCGCCCAGGAGGGCCTCGGCGAAGAAGCCGTACGCCGCCGTCAGCACCCACATCCAGGCCGCGGTGCGCGGGCGGGTACGGGCGGCGACGACCGTCAGCACGACCAGGTGGGCGGCGAAGCTCGCGGGCGCCCAGGGCCAGTCGGTCCACTGGCTGCCGAACGCGGCGACGACCGGGGTGGCCGCCATGGAGAGCCAGAAGGCGCCGACCGGCCTGACCAGGGTGAGCAGGACCGGACTCACCGCGAGGATCACCGTCAGCAGATCGGGTACTCCGCTGCCGACCTCGCTGGAGGCGGCGGCGATGAGCAGCACCACCAGGGCGGCGGCCACCACCAGCGCGTGCGGGGTCCAGGCCGCGCGCCGCCGGGCCCCCTCGGGCAGGCGCCGGGTCAGCGGGCCCACCGTGCGCATGGGCGGCATGGGGCGATAGGCGAAGGCGTCGTGGAACAGGTCCTGGCGCAGCCTCTGCAGGGCGTCCATGGCCAGCCGGAACTCGGGGCTGCGCGGTTCGGCGCCGCCCAGCGGCATCGTCTTCGTCTGGGTCGTCTCGGTCACGTACAGAACGGTAGGGCGCGGGCGGGGTGGCGGTCGTCCCCAGTGAGGGGGTCCTTCGGGATCCGTCTCAGGTACTACGGGCGGGCGCGGCCCGGGCCCCGGAACGGAACGCCGGGACCGCCCGGACCATCGGAACCGCCGGGAACACCGGGGCCACGGGGACCGCCGGGAGCCGTCCCCGGGCACCGCGACCGGGTCACCAGGCCAGCTGGGCGATCTCCTCCGCCACCACGGCGCAGGCGTCCGCCGCGGGGTCGATGAGCGGGAAGTGGCCGACGCCCTCCAGGAGCGTCAGGCCGACCACCTCACCGGCCTTCGCCGCCGCGTCCGCGTAGGACTCGGCGACGGCCTGCGGCACCACGATGTCGTCCCGCCCCTGGACCAGGGTGGTGGCGATGCCGGTCGGCAGCAGGAGCGCCGGGTCTGCATACGGCCGCCGCTCGGCGAACTTGGCCTCACCGCCGAGTAGTTGGGTCGCGGCGCCGGAGCAGACGTCCAGTTTCCCGGCGACCTCGAAGTCGGCGATCGGGGCGAGCGCGACGACGCCGCGGAGCGGCGCGGGGCGGTCGAGGTACCAGGGGGCGTCGGCCGGGAGGAGGTGGCGGGCCGCCGCCCACAGGGCCAGGTGTCCGCCCGCGGAGTGTCCGGCGACGACGATACGGCGCGGGTCGGCCTGCGGCAGCGCCTCCCGGGCGAGGCCGGGCAGCGCGTCGAGGGCCGCCGCAACGTCGTCGAAGGTGTCGGGCCAGCGGCCCGCGACCGGGCCCGTGCCGCCCTGCGCCGGGATGGCGCTGCCCCGCCGGTACTCGGCGTTGGCCACGGCGAATCCCCGGCGGGCCAGGAAGTCCGCGAACGGCGTCACGTGCCGGCGGTCGTAGGGGGCACGCCAGGCGCCGCCGTGCAGCACGACGACGAGCGGGGCGGGGACCGACGTCTCGGGGCCGCGCGGGGCGTAGAAGTCGATCACCTGGTCGGGGTGGTCGCCGTAGGCGGCGGTGGAGTCGGGGTCGACGGGCGGGTGGGAGAAGGCGGACGCCTCTTCGGCGGCGTCACGGGCGATGTCGTCACGGCCTTCGGCATCGCGGGGGACGGCGTCGTCCGGCATGCTCCAACCTCTCAGCGGCGAAACGGAATCGGACAGGGAGACGGCGGGCGGCCCGGTGGTGGATCGGCCGTTGGCGGGGACGGTACCAGGCCGGTGACGTGCGCGGACAGACGGATGTCACGCTGGGTGAGGGTTAAACGGTTCTGCTGTTTCGTTACGCTGGGGCGGCCGCACGCTCCTCGTGCGCCGTACCCCTCCAGGAGGCCCCATGCCCGCCGAGCCCGGCACCGTACGTCCCGGGGGCCGCACCGCACGGGTCCGGGCCGCCGTCCTGCGCGCGGCCGGCGACGTGCTGGCCGAGCAGGGATTCGCGCACCTCGACCTGGCGGACGTGGCCCGGCGCGCGGAGGTGGGCAAGACGACGGTGTACCGCCGCTGGGGGTCCGTGACGGGACTGGTCGCGGACCTGCTCGCGGACATGGCCGAGCAGTCGCTGCGGCACGCCGACACCGGATCGGTGCTGGAGGACCTGCGGGCCAACGCGGAACTGGTGCGGCGGACACTGGCCGACCCCCGGCAGGGCGCGCTCTTCCGCGCGGTCATCGCGGCCGCCACCTGCGACGCGCGCACCGCGCAGGCGTTGGCGCGCTTCTACGAGGTGCGGGTGGCGGAGTGGGTGCCGTGCGTCGAACGGGCGGTGGAACGCGGGGAGTTGCCGCCGGAGACCGACCCGGCGCAGGTGGTGCGCGCCGTGTCCGCCCCCCTCTACTACACCCTGCTGACCACCGGGACGGCCCCCGAGCCGGCGGCCGCGGACCGCGCGGCACGGGCGGCGGTGGCCGCGGCGGCGGCCGGGGTGTACACCTCCGGTAGGTGAGCGGGCGGGGGCACCGGCCCCCGCCCGCCCCACGGCCCCCGCCGCGGCTCCGCCCCTTAAGCCAGCGTCTCCGCGAGCACCCGGGCCGCCCGCTCGACGTCCGCGAACCCGACGTACAGGGGAGTGACCCCGAAGCGCAGGACGTCCGGGTGCCGGAAGTCGCCGACGACCCCCTGCTCGATGAGCCGCTTCATGACCGCGCCGGCGTCCGGGCAGCGCAGCGCCACCTGGCTGCCCCGCTCGGCGTGCGCGACCGGGGTCAGCGACTCCAGGCGCCCCTCGGGCACGTACGCGGCGACGCACTCCAGGAAGAAGTCCGTCAGGGCGAGGGACTTGGCGCGCACCGCCTCGACGGTGACCCCGTCCCACACCTCCAGGGCCGCCTCCAGGGCGAGCATGGAGAGGATGTCCGGGGTGCCGACCCGGCCGCGCAGGGCCCCCGGCGCCGGCTCGAACTCGCGCCGCATGCCGAAGGGCTGAGCGTGCGAGGTCCAGCCGGGCAGCGGCGAGTCGAAGCGCTCCTGCAGATCGGAGCGGACGTACAGGTACGCGGGTGAACCCGGCCCGCCGTTCAGGTACTTGTACGTGCAGCCGACCGCGAGGTCGACCCCGTGCGCGTCGAGCCCGACCGGCAGGGCGCCCGCGCTGTGGCACAGGTCCCAGACCGTGTACGCACCCGCCTCGTGCACCGCGGCCGTCAGCGCGGGCAGGTCGTGCAGCCGGCCCGTGCGGTAGTCGACGTGGTTGAGGAGCACCGCCGCCGTACGGGGACCGAGCGCCGCGGGCACCTCGTCGGGGGCCACCGGGCGCAGGGTGCAGCCGGTCATCCGGGCCGCCGACTCGGCGATGTACCCGTCCGAGGGGAAGGTGGTGGCGTCGACCAGGATCTCGTCACGCCCCTCCCCCGCCAGACGCACGGCACCGACGACCGCCTTGAACACGTTGACGCTCGTCGAGTCGCCGACGACCGTCTGGCCGGGGGCGGCACCCACCAGCGGGGCGATGCGGTCGCCTATCCGCTCCGGCGCGGTCCACCAGCCGCTCTCGTCCCAGGACCGGATGCGCAGTTCGCCCCACTGCCGGCGGACGACGTCGTCCACGCGGCCGGGGACCACCGCGGGCAGCGCGCCCAGCGAGTTGCCGTCCAGGTAGACGGTGTCGTCGAGGACGAAGCGGTCGCGCAGCGCGGCGAGTTCGTCGGCCGAGTCCAGCTCCTTGGCCCGGGCGCGCGGCTCAGACACGGGACCTCGCCGTCCACAGCTCGGGGAACACGTTCTTCTGCGCCCGCTTCTCCAGCCAGGCCACTCCGGCGGAGCCGCCCGTACCCGTCTTGGCGCCCATGGCACGGCGCGTGGCGACGAGATGGTCGTTGCGCCAGCGCCACACGAGCTCGGCCACGTCGGTCAACGCCTCGCCCAGACGGGCGAGTTCGCCGCTCTCGTCACCGGCGTACAGCTCGGTCCAGACCGCCTCGACCTCGGTCGAGGGCTCGTACTTCCGCGCGACGTCGCGCTCCAGCACGGCGGCCGGGATCGCGTACCCGCGCCGGGCGAGCAGCCGCAGCACCTCGTCGTAGAGGCTCGGCTCGTGCAGCGCCTTCTCCAGCTCGGCGTGGACCCGCGGGGCGCCGCGGTGCGGGACGAGCATGGACGCGGACTTCTCGCCGAGCAGGAACTCCATGCGGCGGTACATCGCGGACTGGAAGCCGGATCCCTCGCCGAGGGCGCTGCGGTACGAGTTGAACTGGGCCGGGGTGAGCTGCCCGAGCGGCCGCCAGGAGGCGTTCAGCGCCTCCAGCTCGCGCACGGAGCGCTTCAGCGCGGCGACGGCCGTGGGCAGGTCCTCGCGGCGCAGGGCACCGGCCGCGGTCTCCCACTCGTGGACGATGACGGTGAACCACAGCTCCATGACCTGGGTGGTCACCAGGAAGACCATCTCGCCGGGGTCGTCGGAGAGGGTGTGCTGGAGGTGGGTCAGGACATCGGCCTGCACGTAGTCCTCGTACGGCGTGGTGCCCTGGAAGTCGAGATGCGGGGTCTCGGGCTCCTGAGCCTCTGCGGGCTGAGTCTGATGAGCCTGTTGGGACATCGCTGTCTCCTGTTGCGTACTCCGGGTAGCGGTCCGCCCCTGCCGTTACCGGCACGGGGGCCCCGGTCCCCATGCGCATCCTCCGCAATGGTCCCCCGAAACCGCAAGGCCCGCCTGGTCACACCGGGCGGGCCCCGTGATCACGACGTGCGGCTAGCCCAGTGTCTGGGCGGCCGACGGGGAGGAGTCCTTCAGGAACTGGCTGCAGCGCTCGTACTCCTCCTGCTCGCCGATCGCCTGCGCGGCGCGGGCGAGGGCGTGCAGGGCGCGCAGGAAGCCGCGGTTCGGCTCGTGCTCCCACGGCACCGGGCCGTGGCCCTTCCAGCCGCTGCGGCGCAGGGCGTCCAGGCCGCGGTGGTAGCCCGTACGGGCGTAGGCGTACGACTCCACGACGCTGGCGCGCTCGAAGGCGTCGTCGGCCAGCTGGGCCCAGGCGAGCGAGGAGGTGGGGTACTTCGCGGCGACGTCGGCCGGGGGTGTGCCCTTCGCGAGGAGCTCGCGGGGCTCCGGGTCGTCGGGCAGTTCGGTCGGGGGCGGTCCCCCGAGGAGGTTCTCGTGAAGGCTCATGCCTCCAGTCTGCGCCATCCCCTCCCCCCGCCGACCGGCGAACCCCACCCCACCGGCGACCGGCCCGCACCAGCCCACTCCCCCTCGCGCCTCAGCCCCCTGATCCCGCCCCCCGCCGGGGCTGGGACATCGAACCCGGCACCAACGGGGCACCGCCCGGGCGGGCCCACTCCCCGCGCCCACCAGCACCCCGTGTCCCGGCCGACGCAAGAGGCGGAACGACGAACCCGGCGTCAACGGGGCACCGCCTGCGCCCACCCGTGCCGCCCCTTGCGGCACGCCTGCCCGCAGCCAGGGCCGACCGGGCCCCACCCCGCACCGCCTGCCCGCGCCGCCTGCCCGCAGCCAGGGCGGCCGACCGGGCGCCGACCCATGCCCGGCACGCCTGCCCGCAGCCAGGGCCGACCGAGCCCCACCCCGCACCGCCTGCCCGCACCGCCTGCCCGCAGCCAGGGCGGCCGACCGGGCGCCGACCCATGCCCGGCACGCCTGCCCGCAGCCAGGGCCGACCGAGCCCCACCCCGCACCGCA